>JAWVZC010000001.1:0-41571 GCA_033722415.1 Balneolaceae bacterium
ACTGCCCCTCCACCATCCCGGTCGAACCTCCGGCAAGTTGTGCCTGCACTTTCGGTTTGGCGTAGTAGAGCAGGATGAAGGTTCCCCCGTCGGGTACGCCGGCCTTGTGTTCGGCCCCGGGATGATCGCCAACAAAGTTTTTCAGGACGAAATCTTCCAGGAGTTCCTTCTTTCGTTCAATTATTTTCTGGTACAGCACCGTCACTTTTTCGATCAGGCAGCAGGAGGAGATTATCCGGTTCAGGATATACTGGTACTGTTCCAGCCAGGGTTGCGCCTTCTCCTCTGTTTTCAGGCTCGACAGGTTCTGAAAACGCTTCTTTGACTGCTGCGTCTGCCGGCACTGGGCACGCAGGGCCTCGATATACTTTTCGAGATTTTCCTGGTTAAAATCCTCGATATCCGTGAGCTTGTAATCCTGGGTTTCTTTCAGGTAGGCTATCAGTTCCAGTGGAATATTTACCGTGGCTTCCACGATCTCCTTGTTCTCCCAGCCCCCGACTACCTGTTCAAGCGCTTTTGAACCGTTATAGATAATATCATTTCGGCCGTCGGTAACCGCTATATTCTGGTTTAGCGTGTAACCTGTGGTGCCCTGCGTGGTATCAATGTTCTGGTAGACCTCGTTTTCTTTCGAGGCTTTCGCCTTCGACACGGTACCGGTGGCATAGGACATCACATACATCGGTTCCATCTCCGCCATATACGTGCCGAATACCGTCTGGTTGTCCCCGCTGGTGTCACTGCCGGTGTCATCGGCCGCTGTATTGTCGTTTCCATCCGCCGTGTTGACCGTCGCGTTCATATCGAGGGAGGGTGAAAATTTTATGTGTCGGCCGGGATCCTCCAGGCTGAACTGGGTCAGGAATTTACTGGCAGTCTCCAGCATGCACTTCTGCTCCTCGTTCCAGGCCTGCAGTATCACCTGCAGATCCTCGAAATAGACGCGGTACCGGTCGTAATCGATCAGGTCCTCATCCGGCTGCGCCCCGATCGCCACCGGTTTCACGTCAAAAGCCAGTCCTTTCTGGTCCCTGATCTCCTGGATGTTGTCCTGGGCATCCCGCACGTTTTTACCCACATGTCCCTCGATACGGAAAAAATCGTGACCTTCCAGGCAAACATCGAGCGGATTGAAGTTGCCGGAGGGATATGATTTCTCGAAATAGTTTGGTACCAGCTCCAGGTCTCCCTCTTTCCAGTTGGAGAGAAACGAAGCCGCATCCCCGGCGTCCTCGAGATCGTAGTAGTGAGGCACCGCGCGGAATCCGAGCTTCTGGTCAGCCCCGACGGAGGGCGTGATCCGAATCTCCTGCTTTTGGTCGGCGTTAAAATGGTCGATCATCAGCAGCATGCGCGTAAATGCCTTGCGCAGGCGGCGGGCCACATCCATTTCGTCAAGAATCGGGGAGGGATAGAAGCGGTGACGCCAGCTCTTCTCCTCTTCCGACAACTTCCCGAGCAGAATATGTTTCGGGAATGCGCCCGGATCGGGACAGCAGAGACTGTAGTTTTCCTTAAGCAGATCCCGGAACTCATTATACGCGGTTACCAGGTCTTTGTAGAAATCATACAGGTACTGCACGTTATAGGTACCCTGGGACAAATTACCAAGCCTGCTTTCCGGGTCGATCCCCAGCCGCTCATAGATCGATTTAAAGAAAGTCAAGGTCCCCGCTTCCGCGATGCGGGTGGCAAGGGTCTCAAACTGGACCGTGTAGGCCTTCCTGAACGCTGAGAAGCTCTTCGTGTTCACGCTGTTCAGCACCACCCGGTCGGTATACATTTTCGGCAACTTCTGACCGGCGGGATCATTTCCGCTCTCCATGATACCGGAAAAGATGGAATCCCCTTCGGCGATCAACCCAGCGGTTTCTTCCGAAACAAGCAGTACCCGCAGGTTGTTGACAACCTGCCGGCCCTGGGTGTCGCAATCCACCGGGGAACAATCCTCTTCCTCCTCCAGGTAATCCTCCAGATACAGCAGGGCCACGGCTTCACCGGGCTCCATCTCGGTAATCGCACCCAGCTGGTTGAGTTCATGGACGTCGGAGGGAGCGGTATCCTGCTCCAGTTCCCAGAGATCATAGACATTGTCATCTTCGTCGGTAAAGAACCGGTACTTGACATTGGGATCGGCAAACTTTTTAAATCCCCTGAAGGTAGCCGGACCCGTTTTCAACAGATTTCCCGCCGTTGTGACGGCAGCTCCCTCTGTCAGTGAAATCAGGTTGTTGTCGCCGTCATAGGTGATCCGCAGACCGCACACGATACCGACACCGCTGAGCAGAACCCGCGATAACTGGTCCTGGTAATTCAGGTGATCCACCACCGCATTCAGCTGCTGGTCGGTTAATACCTGGTTATCAACAAATGAGCGGTAGTCCGGGGCTTGTTGAGTTAAAAGGTTATTCGTCGCCATTGTCCTCTTGTTTAAGTTCACCTATCGTTGATTTCCCCAGTATAATGGAGGGCTCCGGTTCTTCCTCTCCGGCCTCTTCACAATCGTGCAGCTTTCCTGCCGGGTACACCGTTTCCAGATCATGCAGAAGGTCTGCCAGGGGTTTTAGGTATTCATTCTCTTTTTGATCTTCGGGATGTTCCATCTTCTCGGTAATCCATTGTCGGTAAAGCGTTTGCAGTTTCGCCATCTGGCCTTCTTCAGTGGTTTCCCCACCCTCGTCGGTTTCTGCCGTATTCCCGATCCAGCAGATTCGTACCAGGATATGGGCGGGTACTTCCCGGCGGATTACGTTCTCGGCATACTCCCGGAAGTAGAAGTTGGAAAAACGCTTCAGCCAGCCGGGAAATACAAAAGTAAGGCGCAGCGAGTAGGGATCGGGCGGGGAACACTGGGCGCATTCCCGGTCCATACAGATTTTTATGAATTTTGAATCCGCATCGGGATCGTCCCGGTCCGGTCGGAGCAGAATGTGTTCAAAGAGGAACATCCCCTCCTTCGACACCCGGTCAAACATATACTGCGAGATCGATTCGATTTCGTCTTCCGCTTCTTCCCTGGTATCAAAAAAGTCGATGTGCCGGGCCACCACTTCCCCGTCCTGGTCAATCAGGTTGAAGTAATACTCCTCTTCATCCTCCGTCTGCCTCAGGTCGTAGTTTCCGGGATCCCACGCCAGCGATACGGTGATCCACATTTCGCGCTCCGCTTCCGCCCGGGAGTGGTAGTGCATGCTGCTGGAAAATATAATCTCCCCATCGTTATTTTTAATACGCCAGCGCCATTCATCCAGTTCATCCGTGTCCTCCTCCTGGTAAATATCGTAGTTGTAGACCGTAAGATCTCGGCGGGAGTAGTCCCGGATCCCCAGCAGCCTCGCCACCCGGTGTTCCAGTCCTGATACCCGCCAGGTGTCCCAGGGTTCGCTGTCGTCATTGTAATAGTCGTACGAACGGGCGCGGTTGGAACTGATCTCGGGATACTCCTCCAGCAGCTTCGATTTGTGCCAGAGCGTGGCACTGCTGAGCTCCTCACCAAATTCATCCAGCATCGCAAACGCGTATCGATTCATATTTTCGGCAAAACGGGCAAGAAGGTGGTCCAGGAACCGGTTTTTGCGCTCTTCAAAATTATCCAGGTCGTCAAGTATCATCTCAACCTGACCAGAATAGCCTGATATGTTACTAACAAGCTCTTCGAACCCGTTGACATCACTCACTTCCCCTGAAAAATAGCTGGCCGAACCTACCTCCGATGACAGCAGGTCCCCCATATTCTTCAAATGGGCAAAATAGCTGGCCAGCACCTGGTCGAAAAAGAGCAGATAACTTTTTAGCTGTTTGGCCCTGGCGTGCCGTTCCGGCGGCAGTGCGGGAGAGAGCCCGTACTCACCGGTCCCGTATATCCTGGGGAGATCGTTCTGCACCGAGCGGTAGTGTTCCAGGTCGAGAAAACGACCTTCCGGGGAAGCGATATCCTCGTAGGTAAGGGATAGCTCCTCCCGGTTTTTCGCGATCAAAGCATTCAGCTTCTCCTTCACCACCGTCTTGTCTTTCGGTACGGGTATGACATCCTTGAACAGGTTTGTGGCACGGATACTATTATCAACACAGAGGCGCGGCAGCATGCCGACTTCTTCCGGCAGGCAGAATGTCCACTTCTGGCTGTTCTTATCCCGAATATCCTCCGGAATCTCACTGCCGTTGCAGGGGCCCACCTTAAGTTTTTTGATACCGGTAACGCCCGGGGTCTCCATTACGATCTGCACCAGATCGGAGAGGTGAACTTCACGCTTAATAGCCGCTTTTTCCAGTTCCTCGTCGGTGATGAACCCGTTATCCAGCACCGGACCCTCGAAAATATCCTCTGTAGGAACATCTTCATCGAGCAGCTGACTGAGCGAGTAGCGCCTGACCGAGGGCGACAGGTATTCCTGCACCCGGAACAGGATCTCCGACATCACTTCGGTGGAACTTGCAGACCGTTCAATCTCGATATCTCCGCAAACCAGAATATCGAGATAGTCCACTTCTTTAACCTCAACCAGGTCTTCACACAGGTTCCGGTTGTCGTGATACCGTTTGGTGATCTCATTTTCGATCTCTTCAATACGTGTTATGCGTTCCGGGTCATCCTCCGGGAGAATTTTGAGATCGTGATCCGGTTCAAAGTAGATGTCATACAGGCCTTTCAGCGTATGGGTTTCCACCAGTTCGTAGTGCGGTGAGAGATCGTCTTGATAACTTAGTTTACCCTGTGGAAACTCATCCGTCGGTTCATCTTTCAGCAGGCAGTGCGAGTACACCTTCTGCGTGCTGTTGACCTTCACGAAGGCGTTATGTACGCCCTCAATATCGATGAACAGTTTTCGGTAGTCGGTTTCGCTGACGGGCCTGGTTGTAAGTATATGCTTCGCGGTCGGGAAATTACCCGCCTGTCCGGTGGAACCGTTTTGTTTTCGGGTTACCAGGTCGGGTATCGGTAAATTGATGCGATTACCCAGGTCGGTAATGGCGTAACACAATGCTTCCAGCAAGGTGATCCCCGGGTCATGCACATTGTGATCGGTCCAGATTTTACGGCTCAACTCCTCGATATGCCGCATACCCTCCTGTCGCAGGAATTCATAATCCCGGTCATCCTGCGTGCTGGTATTCTTTGGAATCGTTATGGAGTCCATATCAGGCACACCCTGCTGCTTTATTAATGTCATGTTCACCGGCCGGTACCAGAATGGCCATGGAGTTGGATGGTTCCACAGTCGATCTCTTCATGAAATCGGACTCATCCAGCGGGGCCGGTTTGTGGTACATCCGGAAATTCTCGATATAGTCGATATACTCCAGGTTTTCCAGGTAGTTCACGATCTCGTACTCCGTATATACTCCCCCGAAAAGGATGGCGGCATCCGATTCAAACACCCACGGGGCCAGCAGTTTTTTCAGATCCTCAATCGTTACCGCCCGGTAAAAGTTGTAATCCAGACCGGTGTTGAACGCCACGTCAAATTCAAAGCGAACAGGCTCATAAATCGGGTTCGCTATCCAGAGGTCGGCATGTACTGAGTTCAACCGGTCCGCGAATTCCCGGACACGATCCTGGAAATCCTGACTCACTTTCGGTTCCAGCCTGAATTCGGTATTCCCCTCCGTTACCTGCGGGACCAGGACCAGCGTTACATTACCGGGGCTCCGTTCATGAGGCGCCTCCCCGTCCCAATAGGTGTGGTTCAGGCATTTCACTTTGTAGAGTGACGGGAACTCCTGCAGCACCAGGTGCTCATAATCCCAGATACTAACAGCCCTGTTTTTGTGGCGCAGCCGCTCACTAACCCGCCGGTAGAATGCGTCGTCCGTCTCAGCGGGCTTCCCCTCGAACGAGGGATAGGGCTGTGACACCGATTTCAGTTTGGCCCTCGGGTTCACCAGCTTACCAATCGTGCCACCGGGCAGTCCCTCTTCCAGGTGATCCGTGGTGTTGTCGCGGTTATCAAACACCGCATCCGTAGCCTGCGCATGAATTCCGATAAATTTACATACCGACTGAGGGTGTTCTTTTCTAAGCCGTACGCGCAGCCAGTGCAGATCACCCGCCAGGAGCGTATTGCCCGTATCGGCCGCCTGTGGCACCGGCAGCTCCACCACACCCGACCGGAGGAAATTATTCGTGTCATTCCTGGCAAAATCCTTTGCCTTTATCTGCTCCCACCGGTTCCCGGCCAGTGCCCACCAGTCGATATCGCCCTCGGTAAAACTGCTGTGCAGCGGATTTTCACTTCCCTCCGCCACCTGAATCAGCAGGCTGATGTTGCTGCCGGGTTCCATCTTTTCAAGGCCGATATACAATTCGTGATTTCCATACCCGGGCAGCAAGGTCTTCTGGTCCGCCACCACACGCAGCGTACCGAACGGGTGCTTGTGAAACATTTCCGAAGTGTCTGAATCCCGATCATTTTCCGGGAAGATCACTTCCTCTGAAGCGGTATAATTCAGCGTAAGCTTGTCGAGGAGCGGGGTATACGGTTCGTTCGGCAGGTCCACCTCGTCTACGGTGCCGTCCTTGTTTTGGGCCTGCAAAATGGCATTAACGTACAGTTCCGAATAGAGGTCGTGGTAAAACGATTCGGTTAGGGCCACCTCGATCTCCCCTTTTGACGCCGGCGTAGGACCACCCGTTGCGTCCACCTCGACCTGCGGAGGTTCACTAAACAGCTGGTGCCGTTCAGGGTCGCTATCGTCAGGATCCGGGTTATAGGGAGAAGTCACTTTTACCTGGAAGGTATCCCGCATCGTATCGGGCGGCGGTCCCCCGTTGACAATCTCCCCGGTTAACGCTTCCCCGGTAACGTAATACCCGACGTAACTATAGGTATAGATCTGGTCGAGATACAGGAAGTAATTGGTCTTCTGATCGTTAATGGCATCCTGGTACTGGTCGTAATGCTGACTGAAATTGGCCGGGACGTTCAGCCATTTCATCTCCAGTTCAAACCGGGATACCGGCTTGTCGTACATCTCCGGGTAGGTAACTTTCAGCTTTGATCCCACCTTCGGTCGCGATCCGAACGGCATGAACGGCTTGCCCGGGTCCAGGGTACCCAGTTCATTCTGCAGCTGCAAGGTTTCGATCCCCTTGACCTGTGTCTTCAGTTGCAGGCTCGTTATTTCGGCCAGCCGAAGCGTGTTATAATGTTCGTTCCGGGTTATCTCCAGCTTAAGCACCGGGTGTTCCGTGTCGATGGAGGCCTTGTGGACCTTCTCGCTGTATGGCAGCACGGGATCGATATCCGATGCCAATGTTATCTCCCAGCTCCTGGAGTTATTCGACAGTTCAACATTGGTCACCTCGAGCCATCCCTTCTCGCCGGTGAGGGCGGCCTTGATATTCCCTGCTTTCAGGCTCTTGATTGCATCGGGGTTTTCAAATTCAAATGTCAGGGTAATAACCCGTTCCCCCTCCGCAAGTCTCAGCAGGTCCGAAGCGATGTAAAAGCTGAGTTCCGCTTCCGGCCATTTGCTACTGCCAAACGCCGCCCAGGCCTGTCCCTCCTCCAGCTCCTGCCCGTTTCCGTCTGCCGAGTTAACGATCGGGGCATGTCTTAAGATTCCGCCGGAATCGGTAAAAACCGCTTTAAGCGACTTTACGCTTGCGGGGTTTACTACCACTTGCGATTCTGTCTGGTAAACCAGCGGCTTCCCCTCGCTGTCTTTTCCTGCTTTCAGCTCCACGCCGGTGTCGACCAATTCGCTGACGGCATTTTGGGCCAATTCAAACAGCACATGGACCCGGTCCGGCTCGAACGGTTTCTTTTCGAGGTCCAGCACCTCGCTGTAATAGTAATCGAGATGTTTCTTGGGAAGCCCGTTGATACTCTGCTGCGGGTAGGTAAGCAGTTTCAGAAAACTGACAAACAGGGCCAGGTGGGGCTCCATATCGCCGTCACCATACTGGTCAAGCAGTGCTCCGACAGCGTCATCGTGTTCAAAGAACGCCTGCCAGTCGCCTCCGGGTTTATCGGGATTATCCGGCGGAAAATAGTTGATAAGCCGGGCGTAGTCATAGGCAAACTTCAGCCAGTCCTCCTCGTCAAGCTCATGGAGCTTCACATTTTCCGGCAGCAGTGCTTCCGGTGTGCGGGCTCCCTGCGAGGTGCCCTGGTGTTTCAGCGGATTGCTATGTTCACAGCTGTTGCTCATTGACGTGCTTCCGTTTCCGTTCCTTCTTCCAGATAAAAAGGATATACCATGTTATAGCGGGAGTTGGTGCTGCGGATCACGTAGTCGATCTCGATGAGTACCCGCCCTTCGTGGATATCGCTGTCATCGACCGTAATTTCCAGCGGTTCAATCCGGGGTTC
Organism: Balneolaceae bacterium; assembly: GCA_033722415.1. Lineage (GTDB taxonomy): Bacteria > Bacteroidota > Rhodothermia > Balneolales > Balneolaceae > JAMQKA01. The sequence goes on from JAWVZC010000001.1 coordinate 8,319, forward strand.
ATAATAAAGGATGGCGGTCTCAACCATATCAGCCAGGTAGGTTTTGAGCGAGAGATTGAACGACTCGAATACCATTTCATCGAGGTTGCACCCGTAATCGGGCCGCATTACCCGCTCTCCTTTACGGGTTCCCAGCAAAATTTCAAGGCTCTGCTCGATATCCTCCCTGTCGCTGGTCAAATCGACACGTCGCGTATCCTTGCCTTTCTCGAAGACGGGCGGAAATCCCCACCCGGTGCCGAGGAAGTTGTTACTGTCTGTGTTGGAATTCGCCATTTTACGTTGGATAATGTTGAAATGTCATGTAATATAATCTGCTTTGCCCGCACGGGGACTACCCGCCAATTATCACTGTGGGGCTGCCCGCCACAATCTGTCCGCCGTGGGCTGTCATGTCTCCCATGCGGGCCGCCGGCATCCCTTCAATCAGCACGGTTCCGGACCCCTGTACGATCGTGTCGGGCGGACCGGAACAGGTGGCCATATCGCCCATGCGCGCCGCGGGCATCCCCTCGATCAGGACCGTTGGAGCTCCCGGCGGCAGAATGGGACCCCCCACGTGCGGGGCGGGACCCGGGTTTACCATGGGACAAATATGCATATCGTTGATTCTGGCTGCTAAAGGCATAACTGGGTTAGTTTATTTGTACAATACTTCCTTTAATGGTGGTGCTTCCGCTGGAACTGACCTCCGCCGAGGCCGATCCCTCCGCCTTGAACCCTGCGTTGGCCTTGGCATTCACATTGGTAGCTTCCAGGTTGAGATCGCCGGTCGCCTTGATTGTGATGTCGGCGGCACTTTCCAGCGTGATACCGTCGCTGTTCATCAGCGTGCTGTTGCCGTTTTCGTCTTCCAGCAGGATCTCTCCCTCATCATCGTTGATCGAAACTTTTTTCCCCGAGGGCATCTCAATGGTGATCGACGGATGATCATCATTGATCAGCATCCTGATCTCTCCCCGGGTCACCCAGCCCTTCTCATGATTGTCATCGCTGGCCGAAATCGGAGCGGGATTGGCCGCGCTGTTCAACGAACCCAGGATAATCGGCTGGTTGGGATCCCCGTGTATAAACCCGACCACCACTTCATCGTCGATTTCGGGTCGGATGATCACCCCGCGGTTCTCACCGGCCCCGGCCGTGGCCAGTCGGGCCCATACCCCCTGCTCCTGCGTGTCGATCATTGGCAGGCGGACCAGGATCCGTTCATCACCGTCCGGGTCCTCCTCGATCTGCGTCACCAGCCCGATCTGCAGCCCGCTGACCGAGGGCAGCATACCGGCCGCCGGGTCTTCGGAAATCGCATACTCCTCGCTAAACCATTTCGGGGAGAGGCCAAATTGCAGGTCCATGAGCCACTCCCCCTTGTAAAACTCATGCTTGATACCGCTTACAAACGTATTCCCGTTAAACCGGTCGCCCACGCCCTGCAGTTCTATAATTGAACCCGGTTTCAGTTCGGGAACCCCGCGCAGGCGGGCCCGCCCCCGGACCTTGGCCAATTCATGCCGCATCAGCTTGGAATCGGCCCACTTCTGGAGTATTTCACTCGGTATCTTGGCTCCCGACCGCAACGCCCACTCGCTGTTCTCAAGAGCTCCGGATATATCGCCGGATGTCAGGTTCCCGGGGGTGACCGGTGAAGCCGAAGCAGCATCGGTCTCACTCGGTTCTTTCTTCGAATAGTCCCACGAAACGCTTTTGACCCCGCCGAGCTGGCTGGTTCCGTCTATTTCAGCATCGATCTCCAACAGGTTGTTGCCATATGAAACAGTAGCGGCCGGGTCCTGGGTAAAATCCGGTTCCTTGATGGCGATGGTACCCCCGTCCGCCAGGCAAAACATGCCGTTTACCTCCGCCCGGCTTATCAAGAAGTCCCAGTCGGTCGACTGGAACTGGAGCAGTTCCTTTTGGACATACCCTGTCGGGTCCGTATCGGGGGTCAGCCCGCTGTAACTGCCGATGATGGTCTCGAACACCTCGTTCTCCGCGGAATCATAGAAATAGCGGCTTTTGGGGATCGTGGTAAGCTTTACGGCAGGATCGGCGCACTCCACCATCAGGATGCTGTTGCCGTTGGCCCTCACTTTGATCGACTGCCCGGTAACAATGCCCGTGAATATGGTACTCTCCTCCGAGCGGTACCCGATCTGTATTTCAATCTCATTGCCCGGCAGAAACCAGTCTTCGCTGCTTACCTCGAACGTTTCGTCGGCGGCACTGCCGTCGAGGATCGAAAGCTTTGCTCTGGGTATCCGGTTCAGTTCATGCCAAATATCCATGGAATAGAGCTCCACCGTGTTGGGAATCTCCTCCCCGTCAATCAGGATGGCCCAGGTGACCACCCCGCCGGCGTGTTGTCCATTTTTTATGACTTCGGTCGGAATTACAGGCATACACTAAAGAGTCATTTGGTTGTTTTTTCCAGCGGCGGAAATACCAGCTCGGTTCCCGGTTCCAGGTTCCTGAAGTTGGTCAGCCCGTTGATACGGGCGATCTCCATATAGTATTTGGAATCACCGTAAATGCGGTGCGTCATCAGCGGCAGGGTATCCCCCTCTTTTACCGTTCGTACGTGGGTCAGATCGGGGGAACTTTTATTCTCCTCGGCCACCCGCTTCTTGTCTTCAGTATACTTTTTAAATGTGGTTTTCAGCACGGCCCGCAACGGCAGCCCCTGCTGGCTGAACATCTTGTGCTCTATCTGCAGGCTCTGGAGCTGGCAGTCAAAAAGCAGCGTGCCCCAGATCAGCTTGAGGTAGCGCGGCCGGTGGATTTCCCCTTCCTGGTCAAGCGCCAGTTTTTTAAAATGGATGATATCCGGTGTGACCCCGACCGGGCCTGTCGAAAGATTGCCCAGTGCACCGGTGCGGTCGAGGAGGAAATCAAATTTCAGGGTGTCGGGCGAGGTGTTGTTGTAGGTAGCGGCGGCTCCCTGGGTGCCCGGCGGACTCATATCGGAGTAGTTAATCGATACGGTTTGCGTATAGTTCTCCGGGTTGATGTGTGCTTTGAACGGTGGTATCGGGGCCGGTTCGGTAAACTCCGGGTTATTGAACCCGACGATTAGCATTTTCAGTGTTTCATCCACCATGACTCGTTACCTCTTTTTCTTATGTTCCAGCACTTCGAGCACCTTTTCGACACAGGCGTCGATTATTACGTCCCGATTATCCGAACCGTTCTGCGGTTGCAGTGCGGGTTCCCGTTCCCGCTTCGGCTCTTCAACAGTAACTTTCACCCGCATCTCCTTGATAACAACAGGCATGAGTACTCCGTTAGGTATTAATTGAGAATGAGCGATAATGCAGCTCCAGGGTTTCGATGGCGATGGCGTTCTGCTCGGCGTCGAAGTCGGAAATACTCCACTTTTTCGGCCAGGCGTGTACCACGTTCCAGCTGATCAGCGGTTCCGAGTTCTCATTCAGCAGGATAATGTCGATCGTAGCCGGCTGCACCTGCATGCTTTCAAACGTGTCGGTAAACCAGCTGATCAGCTCCGAATCACTGACCAATCCCCGTTTAAGAGTGAGATCGGTATAGTTGGCCCGGATCGGCACCACATGCTCGAACCGGTTCTCCCCGCCCTCCTTGAACGTCTCGGTCTTGACCTCGGCACCCAGCCCCGATACCGACTGAAACTGCGTGTCGATGGCACTGTCTCCGATGCCATTGAAGGATACGAGGTAATGAAAACTGACCGGGGGATAACTGGTTGCCATCAGCGATACTCGATGGTTAAGCCTTCATGTGCCAGTTCCATCGATTCGATCGCCACCTCGTTGCCGTCGGCTTTGAGATCGGTGGATTCCACTTTTACCGGCCACGCGTTTTTCACCTTCCACACGACGAGCGGCTCGTGGCTCTCGTTGAGCAGGGATATGGTGATGTCACGACGCTCAATGGTATTGAGGCTGACCGTATTCCACCATTCGTAATACTCGTTGTCGCTCTGGAACGAACCCCGTTTCAGGGTGATATTGCCGTACTTCTGCATGCCCGGCATCTTAATCTTGCTGAATTCCGGGCTGGCGCCGTGACGATACTCGATCGGCTCTGTCTCGACATTCAGGCCCGAGACCTCGGTAAACCCGATTTTGGTGCCGCCCCATTCTACCTGGAAGTGAAACTTTACTAATGGATAATCATTCATGATGCTTGGATTTTTACATTATTGGAGATTAGGATTCGAGCATTTTGTGGGAAAAACGAAGGATGATGAATTCGGCCGGACGCACTACCGCCATGCCGATCTCTACAATCATGCGGCCTTCCAGTACATCCTGCTGAGTCATGGTTTCGCCAAGGCCCACCTTCACATAAAAGGCCTGCTCCGGCTTCGATCCCATCAGGGCACCGGCCCGCCACTGGAGTACCAGGAAGTTTTCGATCATCGCCTTCACTTTTACCCAGGTGTTGGCGTCGTTGGGTTCAAAGACAAACGGTTCGGTGGCTTTCTTGACCGACTCCTCCACCATGTTGAAAAATCGTCGTACCGACAGGTAGCGCCACTCGTTGCTGTTGCCGTCGAGCGTGCGGGCACCCCATACCAGGGTTCCCTTGCCGGTGAACGACCGGATCACATTGATCGACTTGCCGGTGGTGTGCACGTTGAAATCGTCGTTCTCCTCCATCGTAAGCTTTTCGGTGGGCCCGGATACCTGGTTAATACTGACGTTGGCGGGTGATTTCCAGACCCCACGGTCCTCATCCACTTTTGCATAGATACCGGCCATGGTGGAGGAGGGCGGCATCGTAATGCGCAGTTCCCCGAGCAGGCGATTCAATTCTATGGTAAACTCGTTGGTAAAGTAGTCCGCGATATTGCTGTTTCGGGCGCTTCCAATCTGGGTTTCCGTGTTCACCTGGGCCAGAATGTCGGTCATCGCCGTTTCGAGATCTTCGACCACGGTCCCCAGGTCATCGAGTGCCTGGTCCAGGTCGCCATTGCTTGTGGAATTGTTGTAGGTGCCCGATTTGACGGATTCGTAGTCTGCCGTCGCATCGTCATATTCTGTTGATGTGAAGGTATCATCCACCACCAGGTCCAGGGCATTGGTTACCAGTGTGACCGCTTTATCAGCACTGCTCAGCGCGATGGTGATCTGTCGCAATTTTTCATCCTTGACGCCCGCCTTGCCGGCAGTCTCCGCATCTTCCACCGCCTGCTTTGCGTCTGAAAACTGCTCCTGTAGGTCCAACACGGTGGACAGGGTTTTCACATTATCAAGTGCTAACCCTTCAAAAGCGTCTGTTGGACTGTGGGTGAAGGTAATACCGCTGTCCTCGTACGTGTACGGAATCGACGTGTTCAGGTGCGGGTAGTACGCGGCCCCGTAACTCAGGTTGGAAGTTCCGATGCCGGTTCGAAAACCGCTGCCGTCGGTATCTTCACTGCGCACATCAAAGATGCCGAACCGATCCTTGAGGTCGGCACACTGCATCAGCACATCCTTGTAGAGATCGTACTGCTCGTTGGAAAGCAGCCGGATCGCCTCCGGGATCACGATCAGGGTCACCTCGTCGACCTTTCGGATCTTGTCGAGGCCGCCTTTCAGTTCGTTGTAATCGCCCAGGTCGTCAAGGCTGGGCATGGTATCGTAGTTCCCGACGGAAACGATGTAACAGGGACCGCCGCCGTTCCCGAAAAACATGCGCAGGGCATGATGCATCAGGTAGGGAGACTCGCCACCGCTGGGACTGACCGACTGCGGCAGGTATGGCTCGGTATCCGACAGCGTCACCTCAAACGCCTGGGGATGTGCCTCCCCGAAATGCTCCTCGTATTCCAGCAGCGAGGTGATTTTTGTCGGTTCTTTCGGGCCTTTTTCGGTATACCCGATAAAGGCGGGAATCGCCGTTTCTACCTGGGCCACGGATGGTGGGAAAATCGAGATCTCCTCGACATAAACCCCCGGTGTTTTATAACTCATAGCAACTCTCGTTTAATAATTCAGGTTATGATTCGATCATTTTATGGGAAAAACGGAGAATGATAAATTCAGCCGGGCGGACTACAGCCATTCCGATCTCCACGATCATGCGTCCCTCCAGCACATCCTGCTGGGTCATGGTTTCACCGAGGCCCACTTTCACGTAGAAGGCCTGTTCCGGCTTCGATCCCATAAGGGCACCCGCTCTCCACTGTATTGTCAGGAAGTTTTCGATCATCGCCTTCACCTTCACCCAGGTATTGGCGTCGTTCGGTTCAAAGACAAACTGCCCTGAGGCTTTCTTCGTGGACTCCTCCACCATATTGAAGAAGCGTCGAACCGACACGTACCGCCACTCGTTGCTGTTGCCGTCCAGTGTTCGAGCTCCCCAGATGAGGGTTCCCTTGCCGCTGAACTTTCGGATGGCGTTGATCGATTTTCCGGTATCGCTGACGTTGAGTCCGTCCTGCTCACTCCGTTCCATCGAAACCGTCGGTCTGGTCACCCGGTTGAGCGACACATTAGCCGGAGATTTCCAAACACCACGGTTGTTGTCGACCATGGCGTAGGCACCGGCTACAGCCGCACTCGGGGGCAGCACCAGCCTGACATCCTCGATCATCTTGCGAATGTCGTAGTATTTCTGGCGATCCGCGCCGTTATTGGCGTGAAACAGTGACTCATTCTCTTTCGACGGGTCATCGTTTATCGTTTCGTCGGTATGGCGCAGCACCATCGGCGTTCCGTCATTATTAACTGAAATTTCCTCCTCGTTGTACTGGTGAACAAGGCTGGTATTCAGGTTCGGGTAGTACGCCGCCCCATACATCAGATTGTTGGTGCCGATGTTGTTACGAAAAGTTTCGGCAGCGTCCCCGACCGGATCGATACTTGAAGGGGAAGCCGGCTTAACGTCGCAAATGGTAAAACGGTCGCCCAGCTCGGCGCACTGGCTCATGGCGTCCACGTATAACCCGTGGTAATCGGTGTCATTCCCAATCTCCGCCGCATCGGGGAAGAGGATCAGCGTTGGCTCATCCTCTTTTTTGAGCGGTGCCAGGGCATCGGTGAAATCCGAGGGTGTAATGGAGGGACTGCTCTGGTACTCCCCGGCCGATATGATGTAACACGGACCGCCCCCATTCGAGAAGTAGAGGTCCAGCATGTAGTACATTTTGTAGACCGGTGTGGCCGGGATACCGGAACCGGCCGTAACGTTGCCGGAACTGTCGATCGAAAAATCGGGCAGTTCTTTGGAGGGGCCCCCGAAGATCGAAATATACTCCACCAGTGAATCGATCTTGGTCGGTTCGTCGGGGCCTTTTTCGGTGTAACCGATAAAGGCGGGAATGGCTGTTTCCACCGGTACCACCGATGGTGGAAACAGGGATATCTCTTCAATATAAACGCCGGGTGTTTTGTAGGTTGCCATGACGAGTACTATTTAGGCTTGAAAGTTATGGTGTATTGCTGCCCGGTGTCGGGATCAGCAACGGTATTCTGGGCGGTTTCCCAGTAGATATCGATTACGCCCCGGGCAGATTTTTTGCCGAGTTCGTCGTTCAGGTAGACATTACGATCCGGGGGCGGATCGGTATCCGCCTGCAGCAGGTAGGGGCCGGGCTGACCGATATAATCCTCCTCCATGTCCACCGAGTTGATGGTAGTAGTGATGAAATCTCCCCCCGAATCTTTGTTGACGGTAACACTCTGGGTAATTGCGGGATCCAGCTTGTTTGTCAATTGATAGGTATTCGGGACGGTTCCCACTGCGGAGTCGTAGACCTTGAAGGTTTGCCGGTAAAGCCGATAGGTATCGCTGCTGTCGACCGTAGCGGAAACGGCGGGACCGTCATCGGCCAGTGAAGCCGGGCTGGCGGTGATAACTGCTCCCCCGGAATCAAGGTTATCGAAATAGAGGCCCGCCTGGTACACGGTGGGATCGGCCGGACCCGTCTTTTCCAGGCCGTACCTGCTGAAGAAGCCGGAATCGGGCAGGTGGAATCCAAATGAAAACCGAACCCGCTCGCTAATGGGAATCATCGGGGTTTCCGAATAATAGACACTAAAACCGGAGGTGATCGCCCGAAATACCAAATTGTAGTTGTCCAGCAATATTTGACAATCTTCTGTCGGGAAAAAGCGGAAGCCCCCGATCGGTTCTCCGGCACCATTCTCCTTCTCCATCTGGACGCTGAAAAACCGGCTGTATTTGATGATAAATCCCATACGGTGTGTTCGGTAGTCAGTTAACAGTTACAGTATCCCGGAATCGAGCTGAATCGTATCGATTTCCGGTCCTTCGACCTCTTCGTCCGGCTGAATCTTGACCAGGCGGATCTTGTACAGCAGCGAAGGATAGTGGGTGCCCCCGGAGATACTCCAGATATGGTTAAGCTGTTCGAAATTCATCTCCTGCAGGTCCAGAATCAGCTTGTGCAATCCGGCGGGAAACGGGTTGGCTGCTCGTTCGTTTTCGGCGGTAAACCACCGCTTACCCTGGAAAAAGTCCACGGTTTCGGCAAGGCGCTGCAGACTGGTACCATAATCTTCGAACTCAAAGGCCATCAGGGTGTTAATGTTCAGGTAGACCGGCGGTTCCTTGTACATCAGCTGGTTGTTTTTCCGAACGTAGTGCGGGGTGTTCTTAAGGGTGCGCTCCTCCTCTGCATTCAGCAGTGAAATAACCAGGCCCTGTGCTTTCTTCTCCTGAATCTTGCTGATGTTGTCGATCAGCACGTCCGATATACCGAGCCCCAACCCGAAAGCCAGCTCCTCCCTGACATAATCCAGCGCCTGTTTTATCATGACTTTTTGATACTGCGGCGGTCCCAGTTCGCTTCAACACTTTACAGAAAAGGCCTGAAGCGGTATCCTGAATCCCCTGATTGACAATGAAATACGACTTCCGGGCATATCGTTTTCCGGTTTGCCGACTGCTTAAATCTTTCCAGAAATTAGTTCTTTTTCACTACCGAACTTTACTACCAAATTTTTCCACTCTCTTTGCAGGGTCTGGTTCAATAATGCCACATAAACCGTTCCCCCCCCCTGCTGCCTCTTACCCCCCCGATCATTCATGGGGATTTCGCGTGGACAGAAAATGCAGGTATAGCGGCGCATCTGCTCAGCACTCACGGTACTTTCCGGTTCCGGCCATTCGGGTAACACGGGCAGCAGGAAGCTTCAGGAGGGCTCAGGGACGTTGTTAAACCTCACCGCGAGTTTCTCCATTTTGGATTCAACTTTTTCTTCCGTCATCTGTTTTATGGCGGTGGGACAGCAACCCAGATGGTAATTGGTGAACTTGTTTAATCCTTTTTCATCCGGGATACCGTGCGTAATGGCAATTTCGAAATTGCTTTTGGAGCCTTTGCGAAGCTCGTGTACAATACTCTTGACACGGGTATATTCCAACACTCGCTGCGGTCTGACGGTATAATGGCGCAGAAACTTTCTTGAAAACTTTTTGGGACTGTTATATCCCATCAGGTGAGCCCATTCAATGACACGTGCAACCTCATTAAGATTGGCTTTCAGCATATCTACGGCTCTGGTAATTTTTACGACTTCTCCATGCATAGTTCTCCTCCTAAATTTATGGCTTTTCTCGACTAATAGTACTTCTGGTATCCGGAGTGGGTCGAAGAGGGTCCCGAGCTTTTTACCCTGAACGGCAGGTGTATGGTCGCGTGGTCAGGATATCAATCCCGTATTCCTAAACAGATCGGAGCGTAACTCCCGGTTTTCCAGTATATCTGATTTCCATACCTGGCCCGCTCTCTTCTCCATCCCTGAATAAACATTCACTTTATTTTTAAGAGAGTGTCAGCCCCAAAATGTTACATATTTTATTTTTAACCAATTGATTTCCAGCAACTTGGACAAGGAGCGAAAAAAGAGGGGAACACGTTGCATATGTTAGTGCCCATTCGGAGGTGTGCGACATCACCATGGCAGCCAACCCGGATTGTTAATCCAGACCGAAAACAGCGACACTGGCAGACCGATACATCGGTGATTGGAACGATAATTTTGTATAATATTGTATTGAATCTCTCATATTATTCCGTATATTTGGTGCCCTGAAAATCATGTCTCGCACGGAGATGTGATCAGAATGTTCCGAACACTCCCATTAAGGCGGGAACTTGTTGAGACGGAGCTCGTAGCTCAGTTGGTTAGAGCGCCAGGTTGTGGCCCTGGAGGCCGTGGGTTCGAATCCCATCGGGCTCCCTACTTTTCTGTTGAAAGTTGGAGGTTAAATGTTGAAAGGTTTTAGTAAAATTTAACCTGTAACTTTTAACATTTAACCCTTATTGCCGCGTTCGTCTAGGGGTTTAGGACGCCGCCCTTTCACGGCGGTAGCACGGGTTCGAATCCCGTACGCGGTACAAGAGCCCTTGTAAGTCATTGACTTGCAAGGGCTTATTTTTTTTGGTAAAAAATAGGTAATAAATTTCCTGTCATTTGACACTCTTAAAGAAAACTTAGAAATCTGCTCTCCCAACAAATTAATTGTTAGAAAAACTGATAGATTTGTGCGAAATAGATGACATCTTAATTATTTTTGGTAAACAAATATCTTTCCATCCTATCTACGCTATTCATTAAGGATATAGTCATTTTTAATTATGGCAATTTTGCTACCTCGGTAATATAGTACAACTTTTCAACTTCGAAATTAGTGGTTAACAGTCATGGGTCAAATGTTGTTTTATACGAAGCGACATACCTTTTAGTTCCAACCGATGAGAAGAGTACACCACCCGTTCCAGGATAGCTATCACTTTCCCGAGGAGTTTGTGCCAGTAGCCGTCAGGTTTGGCCCTTTAACCGCACTATAAACAAACTAGCGGGTTTATAGCTGTACAGACACGCCTGGCCGCCGATGGCTTGGCCGAGCCAGCTTTTGCGGGTCCCAGCCGGACTGGAATCTGCTAAAGTTCAGGCTCAACAACCGTCCCATCAAGGACTCGACAAACCCCCGGTCGGGATGGTAGTAGATATCAGTGGCAGCCGCCTGCTGGCGGAACCCGTCCCACTTCATCAAACCCGCAATTTTACGCTGCTGGCGGTCTTCCTATTCGGCGTCAATGCGGGTAGTTACTACCAATTTGAGGGTAAGGTTGCCGAAGGTGTTGTTACTTAGCGAATGTTGGTAGAGCTCGGCTATGGCTTTTAGACGCATTGTGTGCATTTTTTCTAAGATGTTATTAGGATTCATCATGTAGTAATTGGGTTTAATGGTACTAGTCGACTCCACGAATATTGCCATGATCCGGAATGTGGTTTTACGGCGGCAGTTCCTTTGTTCTGCTTGATCAAAGTTGTTGGTTAGAATGTATGTAATGATACGAAAGCCTCCAGCCACGTGGCTACAGGCGGCCTCGACCAGTTCTGGCGGATATTGTTTGATCAGGGTCAGAATCCCCGGGCCTATATTGTAGCCGATCCCCGGATAATCGTACTGGCCAATCATCCGCCAGAAATAGCTTTCCGTATAGTTACTGATGTGGACAGCTCTTTTGGCAAACAAGGTAGGATTCCAGTCGTTGTAACCCGGGACACCATAGATGTCTCTATGGTGGTATATTTTTCGGCCGTTCAGCTGTATCTGTGGATGGCAATCCGCTCCCCGCCATAAAATTATCCATCTCCTCGGCAATTTATTGCACATCCACGTGCCGGCCCACATAGAGGTGGAGCAAGCTGTTGTAGTTATTGTAGGTTCCAAAATAAATGTGGCTGACCTTCTGGACTTTGGCCTGTTTGTAGTGTTGAAGCCGGTACGAAGTTGGGGGTAGTGGATCAGGGCTGGCTGCTCTATCTCAAGGAATTGCTGACGGCGCCTGGTAGGCCAGTTGTGGAAGCGGTAATAGTTATATAAGGGGCGATATAGCTTTGTAAAGCTCGACCAGGTTGAAGAGCATCTGAATGGCCAATAAATAATAAATTCGCTGGTATACCAGCTGGATGGCTCCTTCAACCAAGACTTTATCCTGCGATGAGAGACGTATTGGGTGTAGCGATACCCTTCTGTGCAGTCGGGGAAATAGCTTCTTCATACGGTTTGGACCCAACGGCCGGCTTACGGAGCTCGGCGGCGAAGGTGGGAAATATCTGCTAATAGCGCCCCCTATCCTTGGCGTCGGCCTCGGGAATAACCAAGCCAGTTCGGCCTATGAGAAAGCCTCTAGATGTTTGTAGTTGAGCTCATAGGCACCAAACGTAACTGTTGACGGTATTCTGAGACACGGCCAGTGCCAAGGCCAAGCGCTTCTTTGTTGCCAATCGCCTCACTCCTTGAACTGGTTCAGATATAATATCTGAACGCATAGCACTTCTGTTAATTACCGGTAGCCACTATCTTTAATGGTTTTTTCGGCAGACCGATTGGTAAGCCCAGGTATTACCGGAGCGTTGCCACCAAGGTTTTTGAAAAAAGTGGGCTTTGTCTTTCGACCTCATAGCATCCACCACAAATCAAGAATTGGCCGTAAAACGGCCAAACTCAACTTTCGGAAGACATCGTAATCTTTTATGATCCTTTGAGGCTGTCCAAAAAGTCATAAATAAGAAGACAATAATTTGTACTATTGAGCTTCTTTTTAACATAAATACACTAATACTATGGCGAAGCGGGTATTTAAATCATACAATCAACAGCAACCGACCTTGCTGCCCCCCAGCCTTGATGAGTTGTTGCCGGAACACCACCAGGTACGCTTTATTAATGGGGTCATTGATCGGCTGGATATCTCCGCGATTTTGCAGACCTATCCCGGGGGCGGGGCCAGCAGCTATCATCTCCGCTTGCTGCTTAAAATTCTGATCTACGGGTACGTGCAGCGTATCTACAGCAGTCGCAGGCTGGCCAAAGCCACCCGCGAGCAAATCCCGTTTATGTGGCTGGCGGCCGGAGCGGCCCCGGATTTTCGTACGATCAACCACTTTCGCAGGCACCGTCTGCCGGGCGGCGGGGTTAAAGCTATTTTTACCCAGGTGATGGGATTGTTGGTCGAGCAGGGATTGGTCGACTTAACCGAATATACCCTTGACGGGACGGTATTAGAGGCCAATGCCCGTCGGCACAGTGCCGTATGGGCCAAGAATGCCCAGCGGTATTACAGTAGTGCCACCGATCGTATTGAGGCATTATTTGATGAGATTCAACAATTGGCGGATCTGGAAGATCAGCAGTATTGCGATAACGACCTGCCGGAGGTGAGCGAAGGGGCCGCGTGGAGCCCCGAGCAGATCCAGGCGGCCGCCGAGCGGACCAGCCAAGCCCTACGGGAACAGGCCGGGAAGCAAGAAGTTCCAGATAAGGATCTGAGCAAAGCCCACACCCGGCTGCGTTGGATTACCGATCGGGAGCTGCCGAAGCTCAAAAAATATGAACAGCAGCAACGCATCCTGGGCGGGCGCAACAGTTACTCGACGACTGACCCCGACGCCACCTTCATGCGACTGAAGGACCAGTCCCCGTTCAACAAACTGCTGGCTCCGGGCTATAACCTGCAGATGGGCACCCAAAACCAATATATTTTAGGCTACAGTCTTCACTCCAATGCGGCCGATAAAGTGAACATGGCCGATCACCTGGATCAGCTGGAGTTCCGGCCTGATTGGCTGTGCGCCGATGCCGGCTACGGCACGCTGGCCAACTTTGAGATGTTGGCCGAGCAGGGCATTACCGGCGTTGTAAAATCACCGACCAATTACGGTCGACCCAAAGCCTATAGCCGTTATGCGATGACCCGTGATCCGGCCACCGACAGCTACCGGTGTCCAGAGGGACGTGCTCTGGTGTTCAAAGAGCTGCGGTCCTACGTAATACGGCGATGGAAAAACCGTTCCCGTGCGGCGCTACCAGAGCCTGGATTGCAGTGGATGCCCCGCCCAATCTAAGTGCACATGGAACGACAACAATCGAAGCATAACCATTAATACCCGTCTGGAGCAATGGAAAGCGCTTATGCGCGAGCGGATGCAGAAGGGAAAGGGGCAGCGGCTGATGCGGAATCGAGGCGCCGAAATAGAAGCGGTCTTCGGACAACTAAAACAAAATGACCGGCTACGCCGGTTGGTCATGCGCGGCCGGCATATGGTCCACCTGGAGGTAGGGCTTAAGGCTATTGCACATAATCTTCGCAAGATGGCCGCCGCTTTACTACTACCCAATATGCCTCGGATCGCTACTGCCAGCGATTATGCTCTGGCGGGATAATCCCATTATTCTGGAAAAAAATAATAATGACTTTTTGGACAGCCTCAAGTCGGTTTGTGGCTCGTGAAACCAATAAACCTTGTTTCATTACATCGACTTTAATCGAGCACTTTGTGACACAACTTCAAGACCAGCTGATATCGGTCGGTAACCTCATCGGGCAACGTCAGGGGCATCTTTGTTTGCTTTGAGTGTCCAATGTTAGTGGTACCCCGACAGTTTTAATCCATAAATTGATAGAATTGCTTGAGATTGAAACATGTCTCTTCGGTAATCCCCGGCAGCCACTGCATCAGTAGTAAAATTTTGTCTCGATAGAAAAGGTATTGTTAGTTTTCAAAACGGTAGTATCCTCGTAGAAGGGCTACCGGTTAGCTTTTTTCTATGCAGGCCCGGCCAACCAGCTGGGTCAACAGAACTTAGGATCGATAAACCTCTCTAAGATGGGACCGAACATATCCCATTGTGATTGATCCCGATAGGTTAACAACATGGCAAGATTTATAATATTGATAGATAGATTCTCCCGAAAATCACGGGATTTTAAAAAACTTTTTCACAGAAAACACTTTTTTATTAAATCTAAAAAATTGTTTGGATTTTTAATAAACAAGTAGTAAAAAATAATATTATCGAATATTTTTCATTTATATTTCGTAAGATCCAATTTGACAAGTCAATAAAGAAGAAAATAGTTACTATATACAATAACGAATATATTATTTTAAAATAAAGCCGGACAAGACACTACCAAATATTGTTTTAGGACATTAAACCCTAAATTACGAGATAATACATCCGAGTTTCAAACTATCGAATAGAATAAATTCCCTACTGATTCTATTCTCTTACCTAATTATCCAATAGCTGGAGCGAAGATAGGAAATATTCAACTATAGACTAACAAACCGTATTAATCAGAGAGCGTATATTATCAATTAAATTTAACTACTTTAAATTTATTCTTTATGATACCCGTATCATCAAATGAAATCGGACCGGTAACTCCATTCACATCCACAATTCCAAGTCCCTGTTGTATCTCAGTGCTTTTGTCTCCTTTTATTCTGATGCTTTCCAAAAGTGCGATGATCCCATCATACACATAGTAGGTATACCTCCCAGGCTGGTAACCATACCTGTATCGAAACTGCTTGCTGAAATTTTCCTCATGGGATGTATCCCACTGTTCTGACCGTATAGTAAATACAGGATGTAGGATGTCGGAAATCATCTTATTGTCCAGCTCCATGACCGGAAGGTAGTGAGGTAGTTGAATGCTAGAATCCTTGTACAGTTTGAACCAAGTGTTCCATTCTTCAGAGCTGCCGAAAAACACGATGCACCCAGTATCCGATCCGGCCACCTGTGATAAAATCTCTTCAAAATCCAACTTGCCTGACCGGTTTGTTAATACTGTTGGAGAAGGATAATTATTGCGTTCCACCTCCCGCAGGAATGCCCGGAGCATATAACGCTGATCATACGCATCGGAGGCAATTATGATCACCTTTTTGCTGTTTTGAACTGCGTAAATCTCATTGGCCATTACTGCTGCTTGCTGTCCAGCATGGGGCATCGTGCTGAAAAACCAAGGTATATTACTTCTGGAAAGAGTGGGATCCGGCGAATATACAGAGATAAATGGCACCCGCGCCTTGGTACAGACCTGCTCAACCAAGTGAGCACTGCGGCCATCCAGGAAGCCGAGAATTGCACTAACCCCATCCTCATAGATCAGGTTTACCGAGCGCTTGGAACCCGCCCCCCAGTGCCCCTCAATAGATTTTACAACCACTTTGACCTTTCTGCTCCGTATTCCACCCGAATCATTCACTTTGTCTACAAGCAGCTGCACGGCATCCGCAGCCTGTCTTGCAAGCTGGTTCTGAGCGGTGTCTACAGTTACGAGAAGACCAATTTTTATCGGCTTGTCATCCTGTGAAGAAATGGAAGAACCGGCAACTAGGTTATTGGGCAGAAAAATATTGGACATACACAGCAGAACAGTAATTAGCAGGGGATAAGACTGATTCCACAGCCAATGCTCTTTGTAGTTTTTTCGATTCATCGTTCCAGGTCCAATTCGCACTAGTTCATGATTTACTCAACCGCTTTTTTTACCATAAATTTCCCATTCCGTACCTCCATCAACCAAACCTTTCCCACATCATTCCAAGTGCTATCAAAAATAATATTCCCGGTTACACCCTTGTACGCACTAATGGAAGTCAGCTCATCCCGAATTCTTACGCGATTCAGTCCTGAAGACTCTATGGATTGAATCAGAATCTTCATCCCATCATATGTATGAGTGGCAAATAATCCCGGCTCTTCGCCATATTCTTCCCGATAACGATCGATAAATCTTTTCAACTCACGATCATCACTTTCCGGATTGTAGGGATAAGTGGTAACAGTCCCCTCTGCGTGTTCTCCTGCCAGTTCCAGGAACCGGTCGGTGACCAAGCGGTCGCTGCCAAAAATTTGCTGATTCATACCCAGCTCACGCATCCGGTTGATGATTCTTGCTGCATCCCTGTCATTACCCCAGATCAGGACGGCTTCTGAATCTGAATTCCGTATTTTCTCAAGCTGGGGATCGATCTCTTCCGCACCGGGCTCATAGTTCAAGTGCAATCGTACGGGGTGGTCGAGCCGGGTGGCACTATCCGTAAAAATTTTCACTCCCAGCCTACCATAACGGTCATTGGCTCTAAGGATAGCAACATCTTCCATCCCCTCGGTCCGGAAAATATGCATAGCCATAGCATAACTGTTCTGCCGGTCGTCAGCTATGCACCGAATTATCCAGGGGATCCGGGTTTCAGTGAGCGTTGGGTCGGTGGAGGCAGTATTGACCATCGGCACGCCAAGCTTCAGGACCACCCGCAGTGCCACATGCGAGTTATTACCATCGATCGACCCCACAACCGCCCACACACCATTCTCGTACAGTTCCACGATCTCATTACCGGTTGCTCCCCACAATCCGACGTCGTTCCTTATCAGCAGTTTAAAAGGTATGCCCCGGTAGCCTCCGTTTTTGTTGGCTTCCTCAATGGCAAGCTGGGCTCCATTCAGCATCTCACGGCCATAGGCATCTTCTCTTGATCCTTCCAGGGGTGCTATAAATCCGATCTTCACGGACTGTAGGTTGTCCGGTCCCTCCTCGCTGTTACTTCCGTATCCCAGGAACTCCTGGGGTTCCTCAAAAAAGTTCATATACGGCTGTCGGAACTGGTTATAGGGACGCAACAGCTCGGGCGTATCCGCGTAGTGCTCGATCTGCTGGGCTACTACTCCCGAACCTAGTGCAGCAATGAGAACCAGGGTTAGTGTAAGTTGTCTCATTTTATTTTGCCCTTATTCATTTTTACATACAGCAATTGCTTCTATTTCTACCAACAGTGTATCCCAGCACAACCGGGCCTGGATGCCGGTACTGGCAGGTAGCGGATCCAGTTTCAGCCAACTGTAGAACTGGGTTCTGACCTCGTTGAAATCCTCGTAGTCCCGCTCTATGTCACGCAGGTAGCAGCTAGTACGTACCACGTCGTGCCACGACATATCTTCCGATTCCAGCAGTTCTGATATGTTTCTGAATGTTCGCCAGCACTGGGCCCGAAAGTCTCCTACATGCGCTGTTTTGCCCTCCTCGTTTACACTGGCCGTTCCGGAAATCAGTACCACCGTGTAAGCGCCCAAATCGAGCCTGATCGCTCTCGAGAAAGAGGATGGTTTGTAGTAGTTGTAGGCCTCATTCAGTACATTGGTTGCATGTACTGCTTTTTTCTCTATCGGAGAACGTTTCTTGTGGAAAGCAGACATTTCAAACGGCTGAAACTCCTCTTCTTCCGAGAGAATCCCCAGCTTCAGCATCTCTTCCTTTTCCCCTTCCGTCATTTCATACACCGTTATGTCGGATTTTTTGCCGTTGCTTGCAATATTCTTTTCCATGGTAATATCGATTTTTAGTTAGCTATAATTTTCTACGCATTCCATAAAATGGTTTGGATACTGATACAGGATGCCGGGCAACATCACAATTCGGCTCTTTGAGTTTCTACTATCCCTCTTGCCAACCCGTTATCGGTGGCGATCCACAGCTCCCCGTCGTGGATGTCCATGCCCCATATATAGTTATTCGGTATGGTACTGGTGGTACTTAGTAGTTGCCTGTTTGCACCTTCATGAATGATAATCTCGCCCTCTCCACCATTGTTCATATAGTTCACCCACCGTTGGCCGTCAAAGGTGTTCAGGCCATTGTCCGTGCATACAAATACGTATTGATTCCACGCCTTCACCTGGTTGATAAAATCGCTGGTCAGTCCGCTGTCATCCGCAAAATAACTTTCCCAGTGCGTGCCGTCGTACCGGCTCAAACCGAAATAAGTGCCCACCCATAATATGCCCTGCTGATAGGATACACCGGTGGTAATGTCGTGCACAATGCCATCATTGGGATACAGGTCAATCTCCATCTGATGGTCCGGATCCCGGTGCACTCTGAAACGACCGTTTGATTTAAAATACTCGAGCACGCCTCCCCCCCAGGCCGCGATATAAATTTTGTCTTCTCCCTTTTCGATCCCGTAGGTCCAGGGTTCGTGCATCGGCGCATTTTGCTCGTTAAAAATATCCCACTGGTCGGTATAGATATTGAACTTGGAGGCACCGGCCGCGGTGGCAGTCCACACATGCTGGCTGTCGCTTACCACGGCATACACCACATCATTGGCCAGGCCACTGTTGAACTGGTCGAATACATGAAGCTCACCGGCCGACCAACGGCTCAACCCGGACATGGTTGCAATCCACACCTCTCCAGTTAGCTGGCTTATATCTATATCCAGTATGTAATTATGTGACAAGCCCTCATCGGTGGATATCACTTCCCATTTATTCTCCTTTAGTATGGCAATCCCTTTGTCAGTACCCACCCAAACCCAATCCCTGATCTCATCAATTTTTACGGTAGAAATCTTATTAGAGGGCAGACCGTCATCCATTCCAAACGACTCCCAAGACCTGATCATGGGCAGTTTCACCGCCGGTTCATTTGCCGAAGGTGTCCCGATCGCCGTATCCGGAACCACTCCATTGCCCTCCACTTTTTTTACGGCCGGAGTTTCGGCCAAAATCACATCCTCCTTTCTGTCTCCAGGTGCTGCCAAAATATAGAACACACCAGCGAGTACAATTGTCATCAACCAGTATGTTTTTTCAGATAGCCATTTCATAATATTCCCTATTTGTAGTATTCCGCTGATCCCAGCGATTTCAGGTATTCAATCAGGTCATTGAGTTGATTTTTGGTCAGATCGTTCACTACTCCGTGACGATCATTGCCATCATACACCGTCCAAATCTCCTCAAGAGTCTGCGCACTGCCGTCGTGCAGGTATGGAGCCGACTCATAAATGTTGTTGAGATTGGGAGAATCGAATTCGTTTATCTCGTCATGATCTTTGGAAGTACCAACATCCGAACTTAACCTATTGGTGAACTTAGGCGGTGGATGACAGGTAATGCACTGATTTTCTAAGGGAATTTTCCTTCCATCGTTGGTCATCGTCCGTTCAAAGATTGCCTTGCCCCGATTCTGTGCCTTGGTCTTTGTACCATCCTCCGGACGGTACCGGTTAGGGGGATGTTTCAGCTGTGTCATGATGTAGCTAGTGAGGTTTACGAGCTCTTCCGGCGAGTAGGCTTCTGTCCGGGTCACAAATTTTGAAAACCTCATGCCATCTTGCATGTATACGCTCACATTATGCCCGTTCCATTTGAAGGGGGCAGTGCCAGACAGTTCCCGTAAAGTCTGTACATTGGTAATATCCCGGCCGGGGGTCAAAGCCATATCATACGTCAGACCGTCCTCATGTCCGTCGGGATGACAAGTGTAACAGCTAAACTGATGTTGGAAGGTTTGACCGGCATTGTGAAATAGCCGCTGTCCGTGCCTAATTGCCGTGTTCTGATCAGCGTCTCCCACCTTTATTGTCCCAATTATTTCCAGTACGTCCATATCAACCACCCCAATTCTGTCGGTCAGATATTCGGCATAATAGAGGGTGGATCCATCTGAGGTGAATCCCATTCCCTTAGGAGCGGAACCGGTTTTTATACGCTTTATAACAAATCGGTTGGTCAGACTTAGATCGTTCTCTGGGTTTGTCAACTTGCCGCTGTCGATCTCACTGATCACCGCCTGAAGCTTCTCCATATCTATTATACTCAGGTAGTCGGCCCCTGAATGTGAAACAACTGCCGTGCTCCCGTCCGGTGATACCCTGACATCGTAGGGATCGGCGAAAAACCGATTCGGCTCATCCAGTAGCAACTGGTAAACCTTCTCGTTTGCAGGTGAATATATCCCGATGCCATGATTGATCATCCACCCACTCTCCACCTGCACAGCGGGTACCAGGTTCTTGGGCTTGATCATGGTAAAAAGCGCCAACTCTCCATCCGGAGTGTAGTCCACATTTTCCAGGATATGGGCGGAAGTCAGCTCCCTGCGATCCGTAAGTTGTCGGCGGGAAGTGCTGATCACAGAAAGCTCAACTTTTGGGGGCGTTCGGAACGGTACCGGGCGGCTCCGCCTGCTTAACACAAACAGGGAATTACCGTCCGGAGAAAGCCCGGCCCCCGTCGGATTGCTTCCGACAGGTAGTCGTTTGACCTCTTTAGCTTTCTTCAAGTCAATAATCGATAGATCCGAAGAAAAGGTATTGACGACATACAGAAAATTATTCCGCCCATCCCATTGCAGTCCGGATGGGCCCGATCCGACCTTGTAAGTATCGACAATCTCCCCATCTGGCACGCGAATCTTCATCACGGTATCTGACCATTGGTTCGACACAAATGCGAAGTGTCCCTCCCCATCCAATACCACACTGTGGGGATGCCGGCCGACTTCCATTTTGTGGGCGACTGTTCTATCCCGGATATCGATGATCCAGAAAGAATCGTCTTCCTGTCCTATGGCATATAAATGATTACCATCCGGGGATATTGACAGGTTGAAAGGTGAAACATACTCATCGGTAAGAAAGTCGGTAAGGAAGGTATCGTATTGACGTCCACCGTGGCAGGAGGTGCAATTGAGGGGAAAGCCAGTCGTTGACGTCACGTAATCCACATGCTCCCGGGCCATCTTGTGCCCGACCGATCCCGCCACTATCACAACTAACACTGTTACAGCCAGTGTAGAAAACGGTATGGTTTTATTTCGCTTAATTCTCAAAATAAGACCCTCCGTTTTCATTCAACACTTTGCGGACGGACTGAACATACGCACTATCGATTACCCGCGAGGTATCAGTGACCATGACCGGCGGGTGTTTGATTGCATTCGGCGCAATATTGTCAGGTGTAACAGATTTGGAGGCGTGGCAACCGATACATCCCCGTCGCTCGCCATTGCGCAGCCAGATCCAGGCTGAAGGTCCTCGCAAAACTTCTTTATTGTCATCCAGGCTAAGAAGACGAATTGGCATGTCCGATTCTACCTTCAGATAAAACGACCCGTCCTCTTTCACTGCTGCCTCCTGCAGCGTCCTTTCTATGCCTATCACTCTTACATATGCAGTCTCTGGATTGCCCGGTAATTGAACCTGGGACCGCTCTACATTTTGGCTAAATACAATGCCGGTCCCCTTTTCAGAAGTGACGGAAGAGGGTAATTTCGGGGGGACCTCCTTATGCCTGACCGCCACCGGTTCAATTGAATGATATTGCGGATCCATATAAATCTGATCTGTTTTTCCCTCAAAATTCAAGCTTCTTAGCGAAAAAATTCCGTCTTGTGACTCGCGGGATGAAACCACAAGTCGATCGTCATTAAGCAGATCAACAGACTGGATACCATTTTCCGGGAAATATGCGATCTGGTCAACCGGTTTTCCGGGATCGGCATAAGACATGGAGACCACCCGGTCACGGGTCTCATCTCTCTTCACAAAAACCAGCCTCCTGTCAGGAGTTACACGGATGATACTTTTCACCTGCTCTTCGGCCTTATTATGATAAAAAGTCTGGGCTTTGGTACCGTCGGGCCTTAATACCATGAATGCCGGATCCTTTTTCTCGGGATACATCTGCCGGCTGATCATGGCGATTCGGCCGTCATGCAATACAGAAGCGTAGAGATCTTGGTGTGGATGAAATGTGATACGGTTTAGATCAGTACCGTCCACTCGTACCGTAAAGAGGGAGTAACCCATACCTGAACCGGGAGCAGGGGTCTCTCGTGAAAATACAATCTTTCCGTTAGGAAGGAATGCGGGAGTGAGGGCATTTTCTGCGATGTCAGTCACTTTTTTCTTGCCTGACCCGTCCCTGTTCATCATCCATATCTGCCAAGGATTATCGGGTGTCTTTCTACCGGAAAAAACAATTTGTTTATTGTCATAGGAGAGGGAGGGTGAACACGCAGCATGAAATTCAGGGGTCAAAATTTCAAGGGACTCACTGCTATCCTCATAATTCAGGCTTACAATCCTTGATCCCGTTGAAATGGGAGGTAGAATCTCACCGGCTACTGCCGTAATCGATTCACTTGCCGGAATCTGCGTGAATATCACTACCGAATCCACCCGTTCCTTTTCCGTACTGGATCGCACAAACAGGATGGCCGCCAGTGCAACCAAGAGTAAACCGATATATCCGATCTTCCTGTACATCTACTGTATATGCTCCCCCTCTTCAATAGTTAGAATTTGGTTGGAGTCGATATTTTCTATCGTCTGCACCACCCCCGAAGGCCAGGCTACACTAATCTGTTGAACCGTTTCATTACTACCCAGCCCGAAGTGCAAACGTGGATCGTTCTGGGAGAGATATCCGCTTCCGCTTGTCTTCTCACTAATCTGCTCTTTGCCGCCGGCGATGACCGTCACCTTCGCTCCAACGCCATCCTGGTTGCTGATGGTACCCACCAGGTTTACCATTAGCCAATTTCCTTCATTACCCTTGTCATTTCTGAGAAGGATAGGCCGGTCGTCAAGGACTACAATAAAGGCGTCAATATCACCATCATTATCTATGTCCCCGAAGCAGGCGCCCCGTCCTACATACGCTTCTCTAAAATAACTTCCGAGGTTTACAGAAACATCTTCAAAGCGACCGTCCGCCTGGTTTTCAAATAGCTGATCTTCCTGCCCATGCAGATGCTGAATTTCTCCGTTCACCGTAAATATGTCGAGGAACATATTGTTGTCATAGTCGATGAATGATGAAGCCCAGCCGGTATGTTGACCGCTGAGGGCGGCAATTCCAGACTGAGAGGAAAAGTCGGTGAAACGTCCATCTCCCAAGTTGGTGTAGAGAGCGTTGTAGGATTCGTCAGAGACAAAGAGATCAAGCAAACCATTGCCGTCATAATCACCGAAATCCACGGCCATACTCGAGGTTGCCTCCCCGGTATGGTTGAAGGCGGTGCCGGCCTGTATAGCCACTTCCTCAAATTTTTGACCCCGGATATTTCTGAACATATAATTGGCCATCTGGTCGTTGGCTACATAAATATCCGGGTACCCGTCATTGTCATAATCTGAGGATGCCACACCCATCGCCCGGCCGTTCTTGCGCACCAGGCCCATCGCTCTAGTTACATCATCAAATCGGCCCTCGCCAAGGTTGTGATAAAGCCGGTCTGCCTGTCCATCAAAATTCAATGGCCCCGGGAATCCGTCTGGCATGTAATAGAGGTTGTACTCGGGATCATACTCAACGTAATTACCCACGTAGAGGTCCAGCAGACCATCCCTGTCATAGTCAAGCCAAATTGCTCCTACACTGAACTCATCACCGCCTACCGCGGCCCGATCGGTTACGTTGCTAAAGGTACCGTCCCCGTTATTCCGGTAGAGTGTATTGCGCCGATAGTTGGTGACGTAAATATCGGGATAACCGTCGTTGTTATAGTCTCCAGCCGTAACTCCGATTCCAAAGTTGGTATCTCCCACCCCTGCCTCATCGGTTACATCGATAAATTGTCCGTTTCCCATATTCTTATACAACGCATTTCGTGGTATTTCGGAAGGAGCATCTCCGGTACTAAACTCTTCTGAATAGGCTCCATTCACCACGTAGAGGTCGATGGCTCCATCCTGGTTGTAATCCAGGAATGCAGCCCCACCGCCATCAGATTCGATGATATTTGAAAGTTCCTCATCGCCAATCGTATGCCGGAAATCGATCCCCGAATATTCAGTGATATCCAAGAAAAAATCCTCTCCCTCCGGGGGGAGTTCGGGAACGGGGGAATTACCTGTTGTACTTCTTGGCTCTATCTCCCTGGTACAGCCCATAAGCAGAGATCCCACTGCTACAAAAAGCAGTGGGATCGTAAGTTTTGTTGCCAGGTGTAAACGAGTATTCATCCTGATATTATTAAATCATTAGGCATAAAAAAGATTAGCAGATCAACAAATTATATAATTAGACATAAAACTCCAATTTGAAGGGTGGCTTATTTCTTTTCCATCGATATTCATAATTCTATACCCCAACCCTATTAAAGCGATTTTCTCTACCTGGTAACAGATAGGTCACTTAACGTCCCAGGTATTACCGCTGTGGAACAGTTCCTTTAAATTACCGTATGGACTTGCATCCTTTGAACGGGTAATGGCGTTGTGTACATCACTTTCAAAAGCTGATTCCGTTTCTGATTGCCTGATAATACCCATAGCTACTGGAAAGTCCGGCAGCTTCATCCTGGCAAGTGCCATTTGAAGCTCGAAACTTTCCTCACGGGTATCGTGCACCAAAATATCGTCTTGTTGCTTGCCATTCTCTTTCAGGGCTACTTTTTCAAGCTTCATTTTATCTACGCGGATGCCATATTTCTGGTCTTTACCAAAGATCATTGGTTTACCATTTTCCAGTATCAGCTGATTGTCATCCTTGGTATCACGACCGGTTATCTGTTCATGAATTCCGTCGGTAAAAATCACGCAGTTTTGCAGCACCTCAATGATTGAGGTGCCCTCGTGAGCATGGGCTTGGAGCATGACCTCTTCAAGGAGCCTGGGATCATTATCTGGAACACGGGCAAAAAAAGTAGCCCCGGCCCCGATAGCTACTTCACCGATG
This sequence comes from Balneolaceae bacterium, assembly GCA_033722415.1. GTDB lineage: Bacteria > Bacteroidota > Rhodothermia > Balneolales > Balneolaceae > JAMQKA01. The sequence goes on from JAWVZC010000001.1 coordinate 33,594, forward strand.
TTAAATGGTCGTTCATAGGAGCCTTCGGGGGCCGTCTTGGTTTTCTTTCCAAGCGGCGTGGTAGGCGAAGACTGCCCTTTCGTCATCCCGTAAATCTTGTTATTGAAGATGATAATATTCAGGTCCACATTCCTTCTGGCGGCGTGTATCAGGTGGTTCCCCCCGATCGCCATGCAATCGCCGTCTCCGGATATTACCCAGACGCTCAGACCAGGATTGGCCAGTTTTACACCAGTGGCCACAGCAGCTGCACGCCCATGGATTGAGTGTATGCCATAAGTATCCAGGTAGTACGGCAGGCGCGATGAGCAGCCAATACCGGACACGCACACAATTTCCTCTTTGGGTTTGTTTAGACTTGCCAGAGCTTTCTGCAAAGTGGCCAGTATGACATAATCACCACAACCCGGACACCATTTGACGTCCCGGTCACTGGCAAAGTCTTTTCTTGAAAGCTTATTTGTATTCTCTTTTACCGGCGTTTGCATAACTTAATCCTGCAGAATGGTTGAAATTTTATCTTTGATCTCTGAGACGAGAAATGGCTGAGCATGTATTTTGTTGTACTGTTCATACTTAAATCGGGGCAATTCGGAACGCAGATAATTAACAAATTGTCCGTTGTTCAATTCGCAAACAACTATCTTCTCAAATCTCGTAAAGATCTCTTCAGTATTTCGGGGTAACGGCTTTATGTATTTAAAGTGGGAAAACCCCACCTCCTCAATACCCTCCTCGAGCAGTTCCGCCACGGCCGTGTTGAGTGCGCCGAATGTACTGCCCCAACCTACGACCAGCACATTACCGGACTGGGCGCCGATCACTTCTTGATCGGGCAACTTTCCGGCCAACCTCTTTACTTTCTCTTCCCGCATCTTCACCATCTTCTCATGGTTGGCAGGATCGTAGGTTAGATGGCCGGTCAAATCTTCTTTCTCCAGGCCACCGATGCGGTGCTCAAACCCCTTATCTCCCGGAACCATCCAATAGCGGTTAAGATATTCCTCCTGCCTGAGATAAGGCTGCCAGTCTTCCGGATCGCCCTCGAAAACCGGTGCATTTATATCAGGTAATTCATCAATCTCGGGAATCCGCCAGGGACTCGACCCACTCGACAGGTATGAATCAGACAACAATAACACGGGTGTGGTATGCTCCATGGCAAATCTGGCGGCATCATAGCTGCTAAAAAAGCAGTCGCTGGGTGATTTTGCTGCCATCACAACGATGGGCGCCTCACCATGTCGCCCGTACAGGGCTTGGTTCAAGTCGGCCTGCTCCGTCTTGGTGGGCAACCCGGTGGAAGGTCCTGCACGCTGTACATTAACCACCACCAGTGGCAGCTCGGCGATCATTGCCAGGCCGAGGGCTTCGGTCTTGAGCGAAACGCCGGGGCCTGAAGTAGAGGTAGCCGACAGGTTTCCGCTGAAAGCGGCTCCAATTGCAGCACTGATCGCAGCAATTTCATCCTCAGCCTGAAATACGATCGCCTCCCGGTCCTTTCTAGCTGCAAGTTCATGCAGAATCTCGGAGGCCGGCGTGATGGGATAGGATGAAAGAGAGAGTTTCCGGCCGCTTTTCTGAGCTGCAGCCAAGAGCCCCCATGCAATGGCGGTATTGCCGTTGATATTGCGGTACGTTCCTTTCTTCAGCGTGGCCGGGGGGATTACGACGGAGGGGCCCAGAGTATCCGTGCTTTCTGCATAATGATACCCTGTTTTTAGAACCTTTTTATTGGCCTCTATCAGCTCCGGCTTGCTGGCAAACTTCTTTTCTATGAACTTGACGGCACTGTCCAACGGGCGGCTGAACAGGTAATAAACCACCCCGAGGGCAAACATATTTTTGCTCCGCGTGATCGACTTCATGTCCAGAGACATCTCCTTGAGACTCTCCTTGGTAAAAGAGGTGGCCGGGGCCCTGATCACATTGAAATCCTCCAGGGTACCATCCTCCAGAGGATCCTCATCGAATTCTGCTTTCTTCAGATTTCGTGAAGTAAAGTTATCGATGTCTACTATGATTATTCCCCCAGGCTTGACATCTTTCATATTGGCTCGAAGTGCAGCTGGATTTAGAGCAACGAGCACATCAATCCTGTCACCCGGCGTGTATATTTCGGTTTTCCCAAACTGTATCTGGAAACTGGAAACACCACTAATACTACCCTTGGGAGCCCTGATAGAAGCTGGAAAATCGGGAATAGTAGTCAGATCGTTACCTGCAAGGCCAGAAGCCTGTGAAAAGATTTCACCGGTAAGCTGCATCCCGTCTCCCGAGTCTCCGGAAAAACGTACAACCGCCTTTCTCATTTTCGGTTCCAATATCGTCTCAGCCATTGCAGATAATAATTTTATTTTAGGATTTTATTGACTGTCCGAACGCTGGATCACGGCACTTTCCTAGTTGTGCAGAAAGTCATGCTTTGCCATCAGTTCATCTTCCATCTCTTCATGATCGGGGTGAATAATCAGGCACTCCGGAACCGGGCAGAACGCAATGCACTGTTCCTCATCGTGGAATCCGGTACACTCGGTGCATTTGTCAGCGACTATGAAATAGAATTCATCCGAGAGCGGTTCCTGCATATCGCCGGCATCAACTTCCGTACCGTCGCTCATGGTCACCATGCCGGATAGTTCCGTACCTTCAGCCATCGACCACTCCACTCCAGGTTCATAAATAGCTTGATTGGGACATTCTGGTTCACACGCCCCGCAATTGATGCATTGGTCAGTGATTGTAAGAGCCATAATTCTAGGCGATTTAAATTAATGTTGTTATTAAAAACGTCGCCACCACCAGGCAGCTTTGTTACTAAATAGATATTTAGACAAAAAACTCTAGTTTAAAAGTACGTAAATTCAAAACCCTCCACAACTAATATCTCAACATACTTTATGGAGTATTCCGGGTTTCGTAAGTGGCTACAACCACTATCAAAAAAACTGCCTACAACCGAACCAGTTGCCAACAGCAAAACACTCTTCATTAACGGATTTTCTCCATATCAAATCCCTGTAGAGTGCGGATATAGTTGGCTCGTTCAAAGGCGCTGGGATCAGCCACTGAAGCTGAACTCATCGCACCCCGCATCTCATCGACGGAACTGTATTCATTCTCCTCCATCCACAGGATCAGATTGCTTCGGATGTTGCCAAGGGCCTTAATCCCGTCGCGCAGCAGCACCGACGCCATCATGGTCACATCCGCCCCGGCCAGTATCATCTTGGCAACATCTTCGGCCGTGTGGATACCTGTGGTTGCTGCCAGACTGGCCTGCAGGTGTGGCCGTAGCATTGCAATCCAGCGGAGGGGCAGTCGTTTTTCAAAAGAGCTGCTAAGTTTCAGGCTGGGTTCCACCTTCAGTGTATCGAGGTCGATATCCGGCTGGTAAAACCGGTTGAACAGCACCAGACCGTCTGCGCCTGCTTGTTCCAGGCGAACAGCCATATTTCCAAATGAGCTGAAATAGGGTCCCAACTTTACGGCTACAGGAATATCCACCGTTTCCTTGACCGCCTCCAGATCATCGACATACATCTGTTCCACGGTATCGGAGGTCATCGTCGGATCACCAACAACGTAGTAAATATTCAATTCGATGGCATCCGCTCCCGCCTCCTCCATATTTTTCGCATATGAAATCCACCCCCCTTTTGATACCCCGTTGAGGCTTGCAATCACCGGAATATCCACTACTGATTTCAATTTCTGGATCTGAATCAGATACTCCTCAGCGTTTAAGTTGTGATATTCCCGTGGTTGCGGAAAATAGCTAAGGGCTTCGGCGTGGCTTTCTCCATGAGTGGTCAAAAAATGGTCAAGTGCTTCATTTTCTTTTGTAATCTGTTCCTCAAAAAGAGAATACATCACAATGGCCGACGCTCCAGCATCCTCAAGGCGCCGCACCGTATCCAGATCACTAGAAAGCGGGGAGGCAGAGGGCACCAGCGGATTCTTAAGCGGTATTCCTAGATAGCGGGTCTCTAAATTCATAATTATTCCTATCTGTTTCGGTAATTCTGTTTAAGGTGCGTTCATTAATTCCATTCAAAAGAAGCTTCCCCGGTTTAAATTACATTCCGGGACACCGGGGAAGCGCTGGTTAGAAAGAAATCTAAAAGAATAACTTTCGATTAACTTTCGACTCCTTCCTTAAGTTCTGGTGCGTAGGTTGTTTCCATTCTCTCGTACAACCTCCACTGCTCATCCACATGCTTCTGGGCCTGCTCCATCAGCATGCTTGCCGCTTCCGGATCTGCCTTGGAGAGCATCATGTACCTCATCTCGTTGTAGGCATATTCCTTGAACGCTATTTTGGGCGCCTTGGAGTCGAGCTGAAACGGATTCTCATTTTCCATTTTCCTGGACGGATCAAATCTAAACAGCGGCCAGTACCCGGAGTCAACCGCTAGCTGCTGCTGATTCAGTCCGTACTTCATATCGTAGCCGTGTGCAATACAGTGGCTGTAGGCGATGATTAATGACGGTCCGGGATACCGCTCGGCTTCAATAATCGCCTTGATCGTCTGCCGGTCGTTGGCTCCCATGGCCACCCGTGCCACATAGGCCTGTTCACCGGCGATCGACATCAAGCCGAGATCCTTTTTCCCGGTGCGTTTACCCGCAGCGGCAAATTTGGCCACAGCTCCCAACGGAGTCGCCTTCGAACATTGTCCGCCGGTATTGGAGTATACTTCGGTATCCATGACGAGGATGTTAATATCCCGCCCGCTGGCCAGCACATGATCCAGCCCTCCGTAACCGATATCGTAGGCCCAGCCATCGCCGCCGAAGATCCACACACTCTTTCGGACCAGATAATCGGCCACACTCCTCAACATCGTCACCTCTTTACTATCTGCTTTCTTGAGGGCTTCCTTGAGGCGTTCCACGCGTTCACGCTGCTCGAAGATGCCCGGTTCGGTAGACTGATCGGCATTCAGGATTTCCTCTTTCAGTTCCTTGTCAATGCTTCCGTTCATCTGGCTGAGAAGATTCCTGGCCTGTTCAGTCTGCTTGTCGATCGTCAGCCTGAAGCCATAACCGAATTCGGCATTATCCTCAAACAGAGAATTTGACCAGGCCGGACCCAGCCCCTGCTCGTTCGTAGTATAGGGTGTGGCCGGCAGGTTGCCCCCGTAGATCGAGGAACATCCCGTAGCATTGGCAATCACCATACGATCGCCGTATAGCTGCGTAATCAGTTTGATATAGGGTGTTTCACCACAGCCTGCACAGGCTCCTGAAAACTCAAACAGTGGTTCAAGAAGCTGTGAACCCTTGACGGTATCGTGTCGCAGTTCAGCACGGTCGTACTCGGGAATATCCTTGAAGAATTCCCAGTTCTCCTTTTCCTGCTCGAGCAGCGGCTCCAGTGCCTCCATATTCAGCGCCTTGCGGCCAGTTTGCTTGCGATCCTTCGCGGGACACACTTCCACACAAAGTTCGCAGCCTGTACAGTCTTCCGGTGAAACCTGAATGCTAATTTTGGTATTGTCCGGCCACTGGCGACCACGCGCATCCATATATTTGAAGGTGTCCGGAGCATCTTCCAGCAATTCGCCGTCAAAGGCTTTTTCGCGAATTACGGCATGCGGACAGACCAGCATACACTTACCACACTGGATACAGATATCCGGTTCGAGAACCGGGATTTCCTGGGCGATATTCCGTTTTTCCCACTTGGTGGTTCCGGTCGGGAACGTGCCATCGGGTTCAAAGGCACTCACGGGAAGATCGTCACCGTTACCGGCTATTATTTCTGCTATGACCTTTTGTACGTATTCAGGTGCTTCTTCAGGCACGGGGGGCTTCATCTCCAGATCGGAATCGGCTGAGGAGGGTACCTCAATTTTGTGCAGATTTTCGATCGAGTTATCGACCGCTGCGTAGTTGCTTTGCAGCACCTTCTCCCCTTTGCTGCCGTAAGCCTTCTTAATGGCGTCCTTAATTAACAGGATCGCTTTTTCTTTGGGTAGAATTTTTGAAATCGCAAAAAAGCAGGTCTGCATCACGGTATTGATACGAGTACCCATACCGTTCTCGCGAGCCACCTTGTATGCATCGATACTGTAGAATTCCAGATCTTTATCAATGATTTGCTGTTGCACCTTTTTGGGCAGCTGATCCCATACCTCGTCGGCAGGGTACGGGGCGTTAAGCAGGAAAGTGGAACCAGGTCGTGCCTGTTTCAGCATATCAAATTTCTCCAGGAACTGGAACTGGTGACAGGCCACAAAGTTGGCTTTGTCAATCAAGTACGCCGACCTTATTGGGTTGGGACCGAACCTTAGGTGGGAAACAGTCTGGGCGCCCGATTTCTTCGAATCATAAACAAAGTAACCCTGTGCATAAAAATCGGTGTTATCCCCGATAATCTTAATTGAATTCTTATTGGCACTTACCGTACCGTCTGAACCCAATCCATAGAACAGGCCCTCGAAGACCTCCTCGTCGCTCTCCCAACCCTCGATTTCATACTCCAGGCTGGTATTGGTAATATCATCGTGAATACCGATGGTAAAATGATTTTTGGGCTTGCTTTCTTCCAATTCTTCAAACACCCGTTTAACCATCAACGGAGTAAACTCTTTTGAGGAGAGCCCGTACCGGCCGTTGATCACTTTGGGTTCGTTTTCAAACGATTTCCAGGATTCCACCCTGTTCTCCTGCATCGCCGACAATACATCGTTGTAGAGCGGTTCGCCGGTACTTCCGGGCTCTTTGGTCCGGTCGAGAGCGGCAATAGCCTGAACTGTTTCAGGTAGTACTTCAATCAGGTGCTGCATGCTGAAAGGGCGGTAAAGACGGACTTTAATCAACCCCACCTTTTCGCCTTCTCGGTTCAAACGTTCCACAGTTTCATGGGCAGTTTCCGCACCTGATCCCATAAGCATTATGACCCGCTCAGCATCTTCTGGTCCGTGATACTCAAACAGTTTGTAGGAGCGGCCGGTCAGTTCAGCAAATTGGTCCATTTTCTGCTGCACAATACCCGGACAAGCATCGTAATATTTGTTAACGGTTTCTCGAGCCTGGAAAAAGACATCCGGGTTCTGAGCCGTACCCCGAAGTACGGGACGATCCGGAGTCAACGCCCGGTTGCGGTGTTCAATAATCCGGTCATCATTAATCATTGCCCGCATGACATCCGTTGGTATCTGGACAATTTTCTGTACCTCATGAGAAGTTCTGAAGCCATCAAAAAAATGGATGAAAGGGATGCGAGACTCCAGCGTTGAAGCGTGTGCAATCAAGGCCATATCCATCGCTTCCTGCACACTGTTAGAGCTCAACAGAGCCATTCCCGTTGATCGCATCGCCATGGTGTCACTGTGATCTGCAAAAATGGAGAGTGCGTGAGTTGCAACAGTTCTGGAGGCTACATGCACAACGGCGGGGGTAAGTTCACCTGCGATTTTGTAGAGATTCGGCATCATCAAGAGCAACCCCTGGGAGGCGGTAAATGTGGAACCGAGCGCGCCAGTCTGCAACGCGCCGTGCAGAGTACCTGCTGCGCCTCCTTCACTTTGCAGTTCTACAACCTCTGGTACCGTACCCCAGATGTTTTTCCTCCCGGCCATCGTCCACTCGTCTGCCCACTCTCCCATTGGGGAAGCAGGGGTAATGGGATAGATGGCAATGACTTCGCTCAGCTTATGAGCAACATATGCGGTTGCCTGGTTTGCGTCAATCGTGACTGTTTGATTCGACATGATCATTCCTCCGGATATAATTCAATATCATTTGTTGATGCATTTTTATTAAAATATTCTAGCGGACCTAATTGGCCTTGTTTCCCACACTGACAAAGTTTTTGCCGTTGTTTACCTCATTCACCAATTCCTCCAGCGAAGTATCATTAAAAAGATGGTAGACTTTGTTTCGAATATTCTCATATTCGTGATGTATGGGACACGGATCACTGCTGTCACATTTTTTAAATCCAAAACCGCACTGCTCAAAAATATCC
>JAWVZC010000002.1:0-40621 GCA_033722415.1 Balneolaceae bacterium
GGGCTCCGTCGCTGACACCCGCCAGGGACGAGAGCTCTCAAACAGAAACCTGAGTCCGGTGAAACCGGCCGGGTTCCGGAATTTTGATCGTCACTTATTCAGCACCTTAAACTGATAACGGAGCAGAACCATGCTAAAACGAATATTGGTCGCCCTGGATCCCGATCCCGATACCACCGTAGCCACACGGTACGGCATCAGCCTGGCTGAAAAGCACAACGCGAGCATAACCGGGCTTGCCGTGGTCGACAGTAACCAGATCACCGCAGAAGTGGGTAACGGCGGGGTCGGTACGGTCTACTATATCGATCAGCTGCAGCAGCAGATGAGCGAAAGTACACGGCGTGAGGCGGGGAAACTGCTGGACTCCTTTCGGGAAATGGTGGAGAGGGCGGGTATCCGCTTTGGTGAGACCCTGGAGGAAGGTGTGCCGTATGAGCGCATTATTGAAGACATGAAATATCATGACCTGCTGATTATCGGGCGCGATCCCCATTTTTACTATAATCGTCCCGAACTGAAGACAAATACGCTCGCCCAGGTGATTAAAAAAGGAAATGTTCCCTCCCTGGTAGTCACCGAATCCTACCGTGAAGTGAATAGTGCCCTTGTGGCCTACGACGGCAGCAGTTCTGCAGTACGTACGCTGCAGTGGTTTGCCCAGCTGGCACCATTTGGGAAACAACTGGAACTTGAGCTCGTGCACGTGGATACGGGTGGAACCCGGCGCAGCCACGATGAGGCGAACCTGCTGCTCAGGTTGTCAGAGGATTTCCTGAAGGTCCATGAGTTCAGTTCCATTTCAAAAACCATTCTGGATGGCGATGAACCGGCGGAACAGCTGATGAGTCGCCAGAAAGAGATCGGGGCGGATCTCTTTATTCTTGGCGCGCATTCGATGTCGGCACTGCGAAGGCTGGCATTCGGATCTGTCACTCACTACCTTGTTACCCGAAGTACCGTGCCGATGTTCATGTGTCACTGAGTGGCGTTGGCAGAGCTGGCACAGGGGCACAAGAAAAATGTGAGCCCGGTTTTCATACCTGGCAATCCCACCTAACAAACATAATACGTGCAAACAGAAGAACTCGACATTCGGCACCAGCAGCGGGGTAACAACTCAGAACCTGGTGGAGGTATAGGCAAAGTATGGACCCAGGCACCATCCGAGGTGCTTGACCGCCTGGATGTTGAACGGGAAAAAGGTCTTGACCGGCAGCAGGCGGAACGTCGCCTGAAGGAGTATGGAGCCAACCTGCTGAGAAAACACAAGCAGAAATCGATCTGGCTGATCCTGGTCGAACAGTTCAAGAGCCTCATAATCGGGTTGCTGGCGGTGGCTTCACTGGTGGCGTTCTGGTTCGGGGAGTGGATTGAGGGGTGGGCCATACTGGTCGTGATCCTTATCAACGCCCTGATCGGATTTTTTACCGAACTCCGGGCCATCCGCTCAATGGAGGCCCTCTTCAAACTGGGCAAGGTACGCACCCGGGTACGCCGCAACGGCAGGGAACAGGAGATCGATGCAGAGGAACTGGTTCCGGGTGATATCGTTATCGTCGAGGGTGGCGATGTGATCACGGCCGATCTCCGGATCCTGGAGTCTTCACGCCTGCAGGCCGATGAATCCGCCCTGACCGGGGAGAGCGTACCGGTCGGCAAAGATCCCGAACCGGTGACGAATGAGACCGTTCTGGCCGAACGGAAGTGCATGCTTTACAAAGGCACCTCCGTAACCCGGGGGGCGGGAGAGGCAGTTGTGGTGCAAACCGGTGCAGATACCGAACTCGGGCAGATATCCTCGCTGGTGGAAGAAGCAGAGGATGAACAAACTCCGCTCGAGGAACGGCTCGAAAAACTGGGATATCGTCTCATCGTGATTACGCTGGTGATCGCGGTATTCGTGGCCGTTTCGGGGATTTTTGCCGGGAAGGAGATTTTTTTGATGATCGAAACAGGCATCGCCTTGGCGGTGGCAGCAATTCCGGAAGGGCTTCCCGTGGTGGCCACCATCGCCCTGGCCAAGGGGTTGCGGGTCATGGCCTCCAGAAATGCCCTGATCAACCGGCTCTCCTCGGTGGAGACACTGGGCGCCACCGGCATCATCTGTACCGACAAGACGGGGACCCTTACCGAAAACCGGATGACGGTTACCGAGGTGGCACTCGCAAATAAAAGTATAACGCTTGGTGACGAATCGGAGCAGTCCACGGACGAGGTGTCGGTCAACATCCGGGAGAATGACGCGTTGAAACTGCTTCTTGAAACCGGGGTATTATGCAATAACGCCTCCCTGAGTGAACACGGCACGCTGGACAAGGGGTTCGGCGATCCCCTGGAGGTCGCCCTGCTGGTGGCGGCCCGGGATGCCGGAATCGACGCCGACCGGCTGCACAAAGATTATCCCGAAGAACGGGAGGATGCGTTTGACCCGGAGGTGAAAATGATGGCTACCTGGAACACGGTGGAGAATGGCAGGTTCCGTGTGCACGTCAAGGGGGCGCCCGGGGCCGTCATCGATGCCTGTGAGTACGAGCTTGTGGAGGGGGAAAAGCAAAAACTCAGCGAGGAGCGGAAACGGGCATTGCGGAAAATGAACCAGGATCTTGCCGGCAACGGGTTACGCATGCTCGCGTTTGCATACAAAAAGACCGATTCCGCGAAGGGCAATCCCTACGAGCAGTTGATTTTCCTCGGACTTACCGCTCTGCTTGACCCGCCGCGCAAGGATGTGAAACCCGCGATTGAGCGCTGCCATGCGGCCGGAATCCGGGTGGTGATGATTACGGGCGACCAGGTGGAAACGGCCCGGTATATCGCAGGGGCCGTCGGGCTCGGGGAGGGGGACCAGAGGCAGGTTATTCACGGTAACGATCTGCCGGACAATAAAAAGCTGGAGTCCTCCCTGTCGGATAAAAAGCGAATCCTGGAAACCTCGATCTTCGCTCGTATCAGCCCCGGGCAAAAACTGGACCTCATCGAGTTTTACCAGGAGAACGGGCATATTGTTGCGATGACCGGCGATGGCGTGAACGACGCCCCGGCGCTGAAAAAGGCCGATATCGGCATAGCCATGGGGCAGCGGGGTACCCAGGTGGCACGCGAGGCGGCCGATATGGTACTTACCGATGACGCCTTCTCATCCATCGTGGCCGCCATAGAGCAGGGGCGCATTATTTTTGGGAATATCCGGCGGTTTATCTACTACCTGATGTCCTGTAATGTCAGTGAGGTGCTGGTGGTGGGGGTGGCTTCCATCATCGGGGCCCCGCTGCCGATTCTTCCGCTGCAGATCCTCTTCCTTAATCTGGTGACAGACGTTTTCCCGGCCCTCGCGCTGGGTGTGGGGGAAGCGGAGGAGGGGGTAATGCAGCGAAAACCGCGTGATCCCGATGAACCGATCCTGACTAACCGCCACTGGCGGGGCATATTTCTGTACGGCCTTCTAATCACCACCACCGTGCTGGGGGCGCTGTACGTGGCGATAAATATCTTGAATATGGATTCTTCTCATGCCGTCACGGTCTCCTTCCTGACCCTCGCCCTTTCCCAGTTGTGGCACGTCTTCAACATGCGAAGTGACGCATCCACAATATGGAGAAATACTATTGTCACCAACCGGTGGGTCTGGGGGGCACTGGGCCTCTGCGTGGTTCTGCTGTTGCTGGCCACCTACATTTCTCCCCTGGCACAGGTGCTGAAAGTGCAGGCTCCCGGTTTGGACGGCTGGCTGGTGGTTATCGGATTTAGCATCATTCCCCTTGTCGTGGGCCAGCTGACAAAAATGATCAGAACGTAGGTCATACTTTGGCCCACAGTCCGCACGATGGGCAACCGGTACAGGGGTTCGCCCGAGCCGGAACGGGGAAAATCCCAATTGGCTTTCAGGTAACTTATTACTAACCTATTGGGTTGGCGGACTCCCGGTTGGTCATTGGAACACCAGGCTTTAGTCAAACGATTTTCGGCTTCCGGCGGGATACTGCTTACCGGCCAACCGGGGTAAGACCTGGGAATCCGGCGGGGCGTTGCCTGCTTAAAGGTGAGCATTCGCCGTGAAAGGGAACCGGCAGGAACGACCTGAACAGGGCTAAAAAAGGATTCGGGCAGGCGGCCTGCATCAATTTCAAATCGTACAAACGATCATGCCCAAAGAGGAGCAATCGAACATTCTCAGGATCGCAGCTGTTTTGTTGATCGCCGTACTCGTTGTGTATATTATGGTGGAGGCGAGCCTGATCCTGGTACCGCTGGCCTGGTCGCTGTTCCTGTCACTGCTGTTACTACCGGTGGTACAGTGGCTGGAGGATAAGAAAATCCCCCGTTTTCTGGCAATAATCTCGGTACTGGTGCTGGTATCCGTCATTCTAACCGTAATCCTGTACCTGCTCTCTCTCCAGGTGGCCGGGCTGCTGGGCGATACTCCGCTTGTTACCGCCAATATCAACCAGTGGGTTGTTGATTTTCAGGAGATGCTGCAGCGTCGTTTCAACATTTCACGTGAACTGTTTACGCAGCAACTCTCCAGTTCCCTCACCGACATGATAAATTCCGCGCTGCGCGAGGTGCGGAACTCGCTCTTTTCCCTGTTCCGGACGGTTACGCTCATAAGCATTGTGCCCCTGTTCATTTTCTTCATGCTTTACTACCGGGACGTGTTCTACGAGGGGTTTTTGCGTATCGTCAAGAGTTACCGCAGTGAGGCGAGCTACCTGGTAAACAAGGTCAACAAGGTCCTCCAGAAATATCTCACCGGCGTGATGCTGGTGACGCTCATCATCGGGGTAATGTTTTATGTTGTCTTGCTGCTGTTCGGGCTGAATTACGCCCTCTTTTTCGCCGTATTCCTGGCCATATTCAACCTGATCCCCTACATCGGTGTGATAATCGCCTCCTTTGCCGTGGTCCTGTATGCATTTGCGGTATCCAACTCCCTGCTTTACCCGGTGGGGGTGCTGCTGGCCCTGTGGATCATCCAGATTATCGAGAACAATTTTATTACTCCCTACATCGTCGGTTCGCGGGTGAAACTAAACCCGATGGTGGCCCTGATCGCCATCCTTGTGGGATCCAACATCTGGGGGATCTCGGGCATGATCCTGTTTCTGCCGCTTGTCGGTGCCATCAAGGTGGTATTTGACGAAATCGAGGGCCTTCGGCCGTACGGCCTGCTCCTCGGGAGCACCACCAATCAACATCCCAACCCTGATTCAAGTTCTGAAACGCAATGAGTAATTCAGCCAACCTTGCGGGACTCTATTCGGACGTGATAGATTTTTTAGCTCAGCCGGCGGCCTACAGCCACAAGCCCGACCGCGTGCAGCACTTGCAGACCCACATCTCCCACGTTTTTATTGCGGATCCTTATGTGTTCAAAGTGAAAAAGCCGGTGGATTTCGGGTTCCTGGATTACAGCACCCCGCAAAAGCGGAAACATTTTTGTGAGCGGGAAGTGGAGCTGAATCGCAGGTTGTGCGACGACACCTACCTGGGGGTGATAGCGGTCATCCGGGAAGGTGATCGATTCAGCATTGGGGATCCCGAGCATGCATCAGCCGTGGAGTATGCCGTGAAGATGCGTAAACTCCCCGAACAATATTTCCTGCACACCATCATCGAAGAGGGGAGCCTGAGCCGTACGCATTTGGACCGTGTGGCGGGAAAACTGGCCGGCTTTTACTCCGGGCAGCATCCCGACAGTGCCATACTGGAATATGGAACGATTGAAAAAATAAAATACAACACCGACGAAAACTTCCGGCAGACGACATCATTTGTCGGTCAAACGATCGACCGCCATGCGTACCGGGCGATACAAGCCTATACCGACCGTTATTTCGAGGAAAACCGCCCACTATTTGAGAGCCGTATGGCGAAGCAGCGAATCGTGGACGGGCACGGAGATCTTCACCTCGATCACATCCACATCACGCCCGAGAAGGTGCGAATTTACGATTGTATTGAGTTCAACGAGCGTTTTCGCTACGGCGACCTGGCGGCAGACCTGGCGTTCCTGGCCATGGATCTCGATTTTAACGGTTGCTGGAGAGAGGAGCGCTATTTTGTGGACACGATGGCGAAAAAACTGGATGATCCCGACCTATACCAGTTGATCGACTTCTACAAATGTTACCGCGCCTATGTGAAGGGAAAAGTCAAAAGCCTGCAAAGTACGGAAGAGGAGGTCGACCCGGATGAACGGGCGAAAGCGGCTGAAAAGGCAGCCGAATACTTCGATCTCTCCCTGCGATACGCCTTGTTGGGATCCCGGCCGAAAGCGTTGATTTTCATGGGACGTATCGGCAGCGGAAAAAGCACCCTGGCCGGTAATTTGGCTGACAAGCTGGGAATGGATATCTACTCCTCCGATCATATTCGGAAACGACTGGCCGGGCTGCCCCTGCACGAACGAACCCCCGAAAAACAACGCCCGAAACTCTATGCCCGGGAAATGTCGGCAAAAACGTACCGGGTATTGCGGGAAAGGGCATTGGAAAAACTGCAGGAGGGGGAAAGTGTGGTCCTGGATGCAACGTTCAGCAACCGGCGGGCACGCCGGGAGATTATCGATGCATTGGACGTCAATGATCTGGATTACCTGTTCGTGGAAACCCAGGCGTCGGATGAGACCATACGAAACCGACTGAACCGCCGGGAACAACAGGATGACGTGGTGTCGGATGCCCGGCTGGAGGATTTCGAGCAGCTTGACGAAAATTACCAATCCCCGGATGAACTGCAGCCGGGCGGGCTGGTGCGCGTAAGCACCGAGCACGCAATAGAAGATACCATGGGAATGCTCTATATGGAGCTGATCGACCGTAACCTGGAGAAGGGGTAACCGTGGAGCCGGGTGTTTCGCGGGGTGAGATGAGCGGCTGCCGGATTTACGGGAAAAATATTCTGAAATTTATACCAGAAACTTCTTTTTTTAGAATAACAAAGCTCTGTTTAATATGCCCGTTCAATTCAGGTAAATATCGGGGGGACGAGCAGGCAGAGGCCAAATGTTAAAACATCGAAAAGGGATGGATAGATATGAGATATTCGCAAATCGGGATACTGATACTCGCTGTATTTTACCTGGCGGCCTGCAACGGGACAACCGAAGAACCGGCCCCAAAACCCAACATTTTATGGATAACCAGTGAAGATAACAGCCCGTTTCTGGGCGCTTATGGCGACTCGCTGGCACAAACACCGAACCTCGACCGGCTGGCAGAGCGCGGTACGGTGTACGAAAATGCATTTGCCACCACGCCGGTGTGTGCCCCCTCGCGGTTCACGCTCATCACCGGGCTCTATGCCAACGTGATGGGAACGGAGAACATGCGCAGCAATTTTCCGATTCCCGGGAATATCCGGTTCTTCCCGAAATACCTGCGTGATGCGGGATATCATACGACCAATAATTCGAAAAAGGATTACAACACGATCGATCAGCCGGAGGCCTGGGTGGAATCCAGCGATAGCGCCACATACAAAACCCGTGAACCGGGTCAGCCGTTTTTCCACGTTCGTAATTTTACGACAACCCATGAGAGCCGCCTTCACGACCCGATCGATACCCTGATGCACGATCCCGGGGCGATGCCAATTCCACCATACCACCCCGAAACAGAAGCGATAAAAACCGACTGGGCCCACTATTACGACCAGATTACGAAAATGGACGCCGAGGTTGGGAAGCTCCTGGATGAACTGGAGGCCTCGGGAGAAGCGGAGAATACCATCATTTTTTACTATAGCGACCACGGCGGGGTTTTACCACGGTCCAAGCGGTTTATGTTCGAATCGGGGCTGCACGTGCCGCTTATCGTCTATGTTCCCCCCAAATATCGGCACCTAGCTCCGGATACTAATCGTACAGACCGGCTGGTTTCTTTTGTGGATTTCCCGAAAACGTTATTAAGTATCGCGGGCATTGAACCTCCCGAATATATGCACGGTAATGCGTTCCTGGGGGGGTTTGAAGAGGAGCCGCGCGACTATGTCTATACCTACCGGGGACGTATGGATGAACGGTTCGACCTGGTTCGGGCCGTACGTGACAAAGAGTATCTGTATGTCCGCAATTTTATGCCGCACCGGATCTACGGTCAGCATCTGGCTTATCTCTGGCGGGCCCCGTCGATGCAGAGCTGGCACAGTGCATACCTGGAAGGGAATGTGAACGAAACACAGCAGCGGTTTTTCCGGACCAAACCGGCTGAAGAACTCTATCACATCGCCTCAGACCCTTATAATGTGAACAACCTGGCGGAAGACCCGCAGCACCGGGAAGTCCTTGAACGAATGAGGAAAGCTGGGACAGAGTGGAGACGGCAGATGAACGACCTGGGCTTCATTCCCGAAGAGACGATCGATTCCCTGCGGGGTGACCGGTCTCTGTACCAGGCAGTTCGGTCTGATGATATCCCGGTTGATATGATCATGGAAACGGCCGAGATGGCCACCAGAAATACAGCTGATCACCTCCGGGAGCTCGCCGAACGGCTCAATCATAATGATCCGTCGGTCCGTTTCTGGGCCGCTACGGGGTTTTCTGTCATTGCAGATATTCCAGGTACCGTGGAGCAGGAACTTCGTAAAATTACCGATGATCCATCACCGGCCGTACGCACCGCCGTGGCCGAAGCTCTTTACCGGAATGGGAACCGCGAACAGGCGATGGGGATTCTGAATGAGATTTTGCGTGATGAACGACTTTTCGCGGTTTTGCGGGGACTGAATACCATAAAAGCCCTGGGAATTACGGAGCTGCCGGCTGGAATTGATGACAGGGTGAAGCAGCTGCAGGAATCGGACAATAATGAGTGGGGCAATAATTACTATATCCGCCGTGCTGCAGAATCGATAGTGCAGTGACAGGCAACCGGTCTGCCGCGGGTAAAAACCGGGTTGTTGACTGGACTAAATTGCTGGATATTCTGGAATAAAGGACGGTGTGTTTCTACAGGGTATCCTTACACGCCAAAGATCAAAAAACCTACATGCAGTAATGATGTTTACACTACCGCATGGATGCGATGGTTTGTTACCATAACACGAAAGAAATAATGCTAAAAAAATTTAACCTGGTCCACCTATGAAAAAACTTAAAGGATCGCTGACCCTGGGTCGTGTCAGCGGAATCAAAATTCAGGTCCACTGGACCTTCCTGCTCCTGGTGGGATGGATCGTTTTCCTGGAATTGAGCCGCGGCAATGACCTGGCAGCCATACTCTGGAGTCTGGCATTCGTGATGGTACTGTTTGCCTGTGTTGTGTTACACGAGCTTGGTCATGCCCTGACCGCCGCCCGCTACGGCATCGGTACCCGGCAGATAACATTACTGCCTATCGGCGGGCTGGCCAGCCTGGAATCGATGCCGGAAGACCCCAGGGAAGAGCTCATGGTGGCCGTTGCCGGGCCGGCAGTGAATGTCGTCATCGCGTTGCTGCTTTATCTGGTTGTGCCCATTGAGCAGTTTATGAACCAGGATCCCGCACAGCTCGAGGAAACGATGAGTGCGATCAATGCCGGCAACTTTATGTTCTACCTGTTTTCCGCCAACGTTATGCTGGTGCTGTTCAACATCATACCCGCTTTCCCGATGGACGGAGGTCGTATCCTGCGTTCACTCCTGTCTATGAAGATGAATCGTATACAGGCCACGCAAATTGCCGCCTGGCTGGGACAGATGGTGGCCTTCCTGTTCTTTATTTTCGGGCTGATCTTCAACCCGATCCTGGCCCTGATCGGTGTGTTCGTGTTTTTCGGGGCGCAGGGTGAGAATGTGATGGTGCAGCAGATGGCGCTGCTGAGAAATCGAACGGTCTCTGATGCCATGATGACCGATATCACGGTCTTGAACCCGGATGATACGCTAACCAAAGTGGTGGATCGCGTACTGGCCGGAACCGAGCGCGATTTTGTGGTTGCCGAAAACGGCCAGGTGCAGGGGGTGTTGTACCAGCAGCAGCTGGCCAGTGCCTATCAAAAGAAAAACGGCACGCAGCGAACCCGGGATATCATGGATACGAACGTGGAGAGCCTTTCATCCGGCGATCCGCTGAGTGAGGCCTATATGAAGATCCGTTCCGGCAAAAAAAACTTTTTTCCCGTCGTCGATAACGGCAAGCTGGTCGGGGCGATCGATCTCAATAATATAAACGAGTTTATCGTCTTCAAATCATATCCGATGATGCAGGAGGATGCATCGTTCAATACCCCGTTATCCAAATAGGGTCTCCACAAAATATCTCCATACTTCCCTTGTACAGAACTGAATTGCCCGACATCTCCCGGGAGTATATGGGACTGGAGCATGAACAGCTGAGACGTGATGAGTAAAGTAGTAATAAGGGGTGAGTAATGAGAGGGTATGAAAGCATTGATGGATTAACAACATCCTCGTCGTCATCCGGAACTCGGTTCAGGATCTCGCGGGGACGATGAACGTTGATCACCTCCACTAGCGATATCAACGGTTGCTTTCCCTGCGAGATCCCGGATCGGAGTCCGGGATGCCGCCGGTGGGTCATGGCGTTGCCTGCAGGCACAAAATGGTAGGTAAATTCCTGTTCCCGGAACAGCAGAAACAACCTTAGTCCTCCTACAGAGGCTCCAGCATGGCAGAAGCTGCGGACACGTCCGTTTTTTTGCCATGCCATCCCCCTTGTTCCCGTTACGTCGTCATCCGGAACTTGGTTCAGGATCTCGCGGGGACGATGAACGTTGATCACCTCCACTAGCGATATCAACGGTCGCTTCCCCACGAGATCCTTCAAAAAAGCCCCTTCTTCAACGTAGGTTACGACGTAATGGTAACGTTGGAGAGCAAGGGGCCCAAATATGAACCGTTTCCCGACTAATTAGCAAACCCCGGCCTTTAGCCCGGATATCTCACAAGTTTTTTTGATATATTCTTGTACTTTTCTGAATGACATTAACTTATTCCATTTTTTCCGCAAAATTATCAATACCGGCTGTAAAAGGCAGCGAAATTTGTCGTTCAGCTGCGTTGCAGGACAAATTGCCTGCTCAACGTACCAACGTACGACTTCGCGGTCATTTGACCTACGCCTTGCTGAAAAACAAATTTCTTGGTGAGAACTCCGGGCTAGACACAGCAAAAAATCGAACGTACTGACTGTCGCCTGATATGGGTTTGAGCAGGTGAAAAAAGAGAGGGTATTCTCAACCCAGTGATCGCTTTACGGCACATTCCGCTCCAGCTCCTCCAGCCAGATTTCAGCGTTCGAGTCGCTCGGGGCGCGCCAGTCGGACCGGGGGGATAGCGAGCCGCCGGACCCCACCTTGGGCCCGTTCGGTATAGCCGAGCGCTTGAATTGCGATTTCGTAAAAAATCGTTCCAGGAACACTTTCAGCCACTTTTTAATTTCGCCGAGCGTATACTCGTTTTTCAGATCATCCGGGTAGGGCTCGGGCCAGGGACCGCTTGATCTGTCTTTCCATGCGTGGTGGCACATAAAAGCCACCTTGCTGGGCGGGTACCCGTAACGGGAGAGATAGTAGAGGTGGAAATCCTGCAGCTCGTACGGCCCGATAACCGCTTCCGTAGACTGTGACGGCCTGTCGTTGTTCCCGTTTTCATCGGGAACCAGTTCCGGTGAGATTTCGGTATCCAGGATGTTGTACAGGGTTTCACTGGCATCATCTCCAAACATCCGGTTATCGGCCACCCAGCGCACCAGGTACTGGATCAGGGTTTTCGGGACCGAAACATTGACATTGTAGTGCGACATCTGGTCTCCAACCCCGTAGGTGGTCCAGCCGAGGGCCAGTTCGCTGAGGTCGCCGGTTCCGATCACCAACCCGTCGCGCAGGTTGGCCAGCCGGAACAGGTGGGAGGTGCGGTCGCCGGCCTGCACGTTTTCGAACGTGACATCATACTCTTTTTCGTCATCGGCATAGGGATGCCCTATGTCCTCCAGCATCTGGCGGCTCGAGGGACGAATATCGATCTCGTTACGTTCCACACCGAGAGTCTCCATCAGGCGGTGGGCATTTTCGCGGGTGTGACTGCTGGTGGCGAATCCGGGCATGGTATATGCCTTGATATTGGTTCGGGGCAGGTCTAGCAGGTCCATCGTCTTGGCGGTAACGATCAGCGCGTGCGTGGAATCGAGTCCGCCGGAGATACCGATCACCGCATTTTTGATACCGGTGCTCTTCATCCGTTTGTAGAGGCTTTGTACCTGGATGTTGTAGGTCTCTTTACACCGTTCCTCCCGGTTTTCCAGGTCGGCGGGGACATAGGGAAAACGGAAGAAAGTGCGTTCCGGCCGCTGTACACCGTGCGGGAGGTCAAAGGTAAAGGGCACAGTTCGGAATGCGCGCAGGCGCTCCCTGAATTGGGCGATATTGTCGTTATAGCTGGTCAACCGCATCCGGTCCTGCGAGAGCCGGTCGAGATCGATATCCGAGAAGATCAGCTGCTCTTCGATCGCAAACCGGTCCGTTTCCGAAAGAAGTTCGCCGTTCTCATAAATCATACCGTGCCCATCCCAGGCCAGGTCGGTCGTGGATTCTCCGGTTCCGGCCCCTGCGTAGAGATATGCGGTTACCGTACGGGCGGATTGTGAGCGGCACAGCTGGCGGCGATAATCCGCCTTGGTGACTGTAACGTTGCTAGCGGAGGGATTGGCAATAATGGTGGCACCCGCCATGGCCCCGAACGTGCTGGGCGGGGCAGGTACCCACAGGTCCTCGCAAATTTCTACATGCAGTTTAAACTGCTCCATTCGTGTGTCTGCAAACACCAGGTTACTGCCGAATGGGACCTCCTGGTGGCATAGCTCGATCTCGTCAACCGGGCAGGAGCCCCCCGGGGTAAATTGACGTTTTTCATAATATTCCCGGTAATTGGGAAGATATGACTTGGGAACTACGCCCAGGATGGAACCGCCGTGTATGACTATCGCGCAGTTGTAGAGGGCGTGATCTATTTTCAGCGGGGCGCCCACCACCAGCACCGAATCGAGGTTGCGGGTGCTCTGCAGGAATAAGGTGAGGGCCTCCCTGACGGAGCGCAACAGCGATGTCTGGTGGAACAGGTCCTCGTTGGAATACCCGGTGAGCCCCAGTTCCGGGAACAGGCATACCGCAGCACCGTGTTCGGAGGCTTTCGTAGCCATCTCCGCGCTGTTCCGTGCATTCCTGGCGGGATCTGACAACGCCAGCGCAGGAATCGCTACCGCACACCTGATGAAATCATGGCTGTAGATCGACTGAAAAGATTTTGGCATCTGGAATAGAACCGGTGAAATTAGGGATTTCCATTTCCTGCCGTAATGATAGCAAAATATCTCCGGTTTAAGAAGGTGCCCGGAATATACCTGCCTGACGGTGGAATCTTCCGCCAGAAGAGAGCATGTGACTTGGTTAACGAGTTCAGCCTGGGGGTAAAGATTCACCGGCTCCAGCTGACCCGCACAATTTGTTCTGCATCGTACGAGATTTCCAGGTTTCCCCGGTAGGAACTTTTCAGTGCGCTACCCAGCCGTCGTGCCATATGCGTGCCGGTAGTTGTAATCTGGGTGTGATCGTCATTCCGGGAGATCTCCATAATCCGTTCGAGGGGATGTTCTTCTCTCTCGGAACGCTCCAGGTTATGAATCATCTGGAGGATTTCACGGCTATGTTCACTGAAAAAGGGACCCCGTATAATCACAAACCCTGCAGGATAGTTTTCCTCAATTCTTTGGCAGGCGGGACAGAGGGATTCATGGGTTTCGCCCTCAGACTCCTCCCACGTCCAGCGCCCCTTCAGAAACAGTGCACCGCAATCGGCACACCGGGGCGAATCTTTGTATTTCCGCTTCTCACGGTATACATCGGACCGTTCATCGTTGAATATTCGTGTGCGATCCCGTTTATAGATAAACCTCTTTTTCTTTCTTTTCATTATGGTCACTCCATGAAATCTTTTTCAATTCCCCTCGGTATCCGGTAGAGGTATTTCAGGAACCAGTTCGCGCCGATACCGGTAACTTCGGCCATGGTGCCGGGTTCCTCGAAAAGATGTGTGGCTTCCGCAATCACCTGCAGCTGTTTTTGGCACTTCAGTTTTCGGAGAGATTGCTTGTTGAGTTTGAGGACCTCGTGATCCCGCTCCCCGACCAGCAGCAGCGTCGGTGATTTTACCTTGTTGAGGTATCGCGTGGCAAGGTCGGGGCGCCCGCCCCGGGAGACGACCGCCTTGATGTTACCGGGACCCAGTTCGGCGGCGGCGCGCAGAGCAGAGGCAGCGCCGGTACTGGCACCAAAATAGCCGGTATGCAGCTTGTTTCACAATGGCTGTTTCATAAGCCATAGCGTGACAGATACCAGGCGGGTACTCAGCAGCTCGATGTCGAATCGGTTGCGTGAGTCCGCATCCTCCTGCTCGCTGAGCAGGTCAAACAGCAAGGTTCCCAGCCCTTTTTCCTGCAGCCGCTCCGCGACAAAACGGTTTAGCGGACTTTTATGGCTGCTCCCGCTCCCGTGCGAAAAGATAATCAAACCTTTCGGTTTATCAGGAAGGTTCAAATCACCATCCAGGGTTATCCGGTCTACCGGAATTGTTATTGATTTGGCGTGCATGGCATAATTTTTTTGAAGTTGTCAGGCTGCTGGCTATTCGAAAGAGGGGGCCACGGATTCGGTACGGCTGTTCTCCGGAACTTCCTCAATGTCTGTCATGGTGGCCTCGGTCAGCAGCAGCACGCTTGCAACGGATACCGCATTTTCCAGGGCCACGCGCACCACCTTCGTGGGGTCGATAATTCCTTCCCTTACAAGATCCACATACTCGTTCCTGAATGCATCGAACCCGTAATTACCCTGTCCGTGGCGCATCTTTTCGATAACCACACCGCTGTCGGCTTCAGAATTTTCCGCAATTTGGCGAGCCGGGGCCTCAAGAGCGCGTCGCAGGATCATGATCCCGGTTCGCTGGTCCCCTTCAGCCGCCGCCTCTTTTTCGACGGCTTCTATGGTTCTCAGCAGAGCGAGACCGGCACCCGGAACAATGCCCTCTTCAACGGCGGCTTTGGTGGCACTTATGGCATCTTCAAAAGCCTCTTTCCGGCTTTTCATCTCGGTCTCCGAAGAGGCTCCCACATGAATGACGGCCACACCACCGGACAGTTTGGCTAGTCGCTCCTGCAGTTTCTCCTTCTCATAGTCGGATGTCGTTTTCTCTAAAAGAGTACGAATTTCACTACAGCGCCCCTCAATTGCGGCCTTCTCGCCGAACCCTCCAATGATGGTTGTGGAATCCTTGTCAACGATAATTCGCTGTGATTTGCCGAGCATGTCAAGAGTTGCGTTATCCAGTTTCATCCCGGCCTCCCCGGCCAGCACCTGACCGCCGGTTACCAGGGCTATATCCTGCAGCATTTCGCGCCTGCGATCTCCAAAGCCCGGTGCTTTTACTGCCGCACACGATAATACACCGCGCAGGCGGTTGACGACAAGGCTGACAAGGGCCTCACCATCCACACCCTCTGCAATCACCAGCAGGGCCCGATGCTGATCGGCCAGCTGCTCGAGCAGGGGCAGCAGCTCTTTAAGCGTGCTGATTTTTTTGTCGTGAAGCAGAATAAACGGATCCTCCAGTACCACTTCCATCTTTTTAGGATCGGTGATGAAATACGGGGAGAGGTACCCCCGGTCAAACTGCATCCCTTCGACAACGTCCAGTGTGGTTTCCGTTCCCTTGGCCTCCTCCACGGTTATCACCCCTTCGGGACCGATAGTTTCAATGGCATCAGCCACCAGGGTTCCGATGGACTGATCGTTGTGCGCTGAAATCGTGGCTACCTGTTCCTTCATTTTCCGACTTTTTACCGGCCGGGACAGTTCTTTCAGGGCATCCACGGCGACCTTCAGCCCGCGGTCCAACCCCCGCTTCAGTTCAATCGCACTGGCTCTGGCGGCAATGTTGCGCACGCCTTCTGCAAAAATGGAATAAGCCAGAACGGTCGATGTGGAGGTACCGTCACCGACAATCTCACCGGTTCGCTCTGCAGCTTCCCTGAGCACCTGTGCTCCGAGATTTTCTTCCGGGTCTTTTAATAAAATTTCTTTGGCGATGGTGATGCCGTCATTGTAGATCAGCGGTTTGCCCCGCTTCTTTTCACAGAACCGATTTTGATTTCGGGCCCAGAGTCACACGTACGGCATCGTAGAGTGCCGTCGCCCCTTTTAGTACTTTTTCACGGGCAGCCGAACGAAAGGCTAATTTCCGATAGTTCATAACACCCCTCGCGCTTGATATGTTGTTGCAGCAGTTTTTTTCATGCTCGAAACCTTTGAAAAAGTGTTGTTACGATCTCCCCACCCACCTCCTGTTTACGCAATAGGACTTATGAGGAGATATTTCAAAAGTCTCTCTTATTCAGATAGTTTCGAACCAGTATGCGATAGAGAGTCCGTAATACCTGTGTAAACCGGGTTGCCACTGCGAGTCCTGTCGGGGATACTGGTTCCGTGCCATTACAGTAATAGTTGTGCATGCAGGTATCCCAAATCTAATTTAACGGGGAAGAAAGGCCAGAACTAAGCGATTATTCCGCGATACCCAGTAATATGTTTTTGGCTTTTGATGTGAGGATTTCACTTACAGCAGGATCCAGCCGCATTCGGGAGGCTGGTATTCCGCACACCGGGACAGATGGCAGGTTCATGAATTTTACCGCAGATGCGTGGCAGGTTTCTATAATCCGGATTATCCCACCGGAAATTTTATCTCCCGCAGGGCGTCCCGACAATGGTGCCGGAAAAGATACGGTTGTATGTTGAACAAGCCGTTGCCGGGCCAACGAAGCTGAGGGGAACATTTCGCAGCCCCAAACACCCCGTTATAGTTATGTTCCGTTTCAACGATATAAGTCATTGGCTGTCATTACGATAGATAAATTTATCCGTAATACTTGTGAGAATTGCGGGCTAGTTTGGCCAGGTGCTGGAAGGCAAAAAAAGCGGGAATCACCATCTAGGTAAAATGAGAGCAAGATCTCATTTTGGCTCTCTCACATTCAAATCCAGAAATGAAAGTACTTCCTGATCCGTAAGGTTACCGAACTCTTCGTATGCCTGTGAGACTGCGAAAAACGATCGGGGTGTTTCAAGTATCACCACATCATCCACCGTATCTTCAAGTTTGTTCCGCACGCCGATACCCGAGACGGGGGCGGCCACTACCAGTGTTTCAGGATGCTGCTTTTTGCACATCAATACAGCCGCAAACAGAGTAGAGCCGGTGGCTATCCCGTCATCGACAACAATTACTGTTCGATCCTGCAAATCCGGCAGCGGCTTTCCCTGTCGATACAGGTCAATGCGCCTGGCGATCTCCTCCCGCTTGCCGGCCATCGCTTCCTCAATTACCTGCTTGCTCATCATCTGTTTTACACGGGGATCCAGATAGAGGCTGTCATCCTCGGCGATGGCTCCGATCGCGGCTTCCCGATTCCTGGGATGACCCAGTTTCTGAGCCACCAGTATGTGGAAACCGCATTGCAGTTCTTGTGCCACATAATAGGCGATCTCTACACCCCCTCTCGGTATGGCGAGCAGCAATGGATGCTCGGCAGAATATTTTTTCAGGGCTTTGCCCAGACTTATTCCCGCTTTTTTCCGGTTGGCAAACATGGGGCACGTTGAGTGTAATTATATCAAAGTTCTTGCAACCCGTCCATGCGCGATAAACAGCATCATGATCTATCGTTACATTACAAATTACCGCGTAACGACCGTCTTGGAACGGGTCCGATTTTTTTCTGCCACCGCAGAGATGGTTGCGGAACCCGCATTCGAGTCGATTAATGAACTTCAAGCGCCTGATCGATCTTGTCGATCAGTTTTTTGTATGCCTCCTCGTCGGTTTCACCGAAGGCGCTGACGGTACGCCCCTTGCTGTTCCGCGCCGTGACCTGGATTCCGTCCCATTTTTTCTGAGTGGCCTGCACGCTGAACCCGCGGTAACCCTTTTCCCGCATTATCGATATCCGTTCATGAAATACGTTGTCATGTTCTTCATCCTGAAATGACATGGCTGCTCCTTTTTGATTAGAGATCTTCTACCAGTCCCTTGTTTTTGGCTTCGATACTGTACCGCGTGTGTGGTACCGCTTCCAGGCGACCTTTTGCAATCGGTTTGCCGGTTGCTTTGCAGATGCCGTAGGTGCCTTTTTCGATGCGCTCCAGGGCATCGTTGATCTCCTCGATGAACTTCCTGGTGCGCTCCTTGAGCTGGTAATTCAGTTCTTCCTCCTCCACATCCGAGCCCACATCACCGAGGTGATGGGTGATGGATGAGTAATCGGCATCGTCGGCATCATCAAGATTGGTAATATTATCATCAATTTGATCCAGGATCTCTTTCGCTTCACTTCGTTTCTCGAGTAAAAGTTCCCGGAAATGATTGAGTTCTTCGGGGGTAAGGTGTTGCTCCATATTCTCTGCTGTTTTCATGATATCTCCATCTGTGAAATGTGTAATTATGTATACACAAATTGAGGCTTTGCTTGCATAGTAGAATAACCTATATCGATGTAGTGTCTCTGCTTACATCAGCCCGAATGGTATGCTGTAGGTCTCTCGGCCAGACTGGAAACCCGCATTATTCACCGGGGCGATTGGACGTGAGCGATCCCCCCCCCCCACAGGGGCCCGGACTATTTCGCAGCCGTGGTAGTGGCTCTCAATGTTTAGCTGCTGGTAGATTTTGACAGATCAAGTATCAAGTAATATCAAAGACATTACCTTGTACTAAACGTGATGGACAGTAGCCGGGGTAATTCGTTCGACCGGCTGACTGTGTAGGGAATCATTCTACAGGAACTGCATCGTTTTCCTTTCTGCTTCGGGGTTGAAGGTTGTGTAGTCTTGGAGTGAGATGGTTCCAAAAACCATATTTACAGGATTACCGAACCTGGAATAAAAAATCACATTGGGAGCGACAACACCTATATCGCTATTTGCCTTAAACGCAACTCGTGAATTTGGCGTCAGGATGGCTGATGTGCTTGGTATCGATCATTCAAATCATGAAGAACGGGAATTTGAAGACGGAGAGCACAAAAGCCGTTCGCTCGCCAACGTTCGGGGCCGTGATGTATTTGTTGTTCAATCGCTCTGCGGAGATGAGCGGATGAGTGTTAATGACAAGCTGTGCCGCCTGCTCTTTTTCCTGGGATCGCTCAAGGATGCGGGAGCTATGCGAACAACGGCGGTAGTGCCGTACTTGTGTTATATGCGCAAGGATCGAAAAACGAAACCTCGTGATCCCGTTACCACCCGGTACCTGGCCCGGCTGTTTGAAGCGGTCGAAACGGACCGAATAATGACGATCGATGTCCAAAATCTGCAGGCCTATCAGAACGGGTTTCGGTGCCGTACCGAGCACCTGGAGGCCCAGCCGCTGTTTGTCGATTATTGCACAGAAGCTTTTGGCAACAGCGATCTAGCCGTGATGTCACCTGACGCGGGGGGTGTTAAACCTGCAGAGCAGTTCCGGCAGCGGCTGGAAAGAGCCATGAACCGTGATATACCGCTGGTATTTATGGAAAAGCAGCGAAGCGGGGACGTTGTCAGCGGGGAAACCGTGGTGGGAGCGGTCGAGGGAAAAACAGTGATTGTTATCGATGATATGATCAGTAGCGGTACTACCGTACAACGTGCTGCAAAAGGCTGTTTGGAGCGGGGAGCCGTCGAAGTACGGGCGCTGGCTACACACGCCGCATTTACGGAAAAAACGGAACATAACCTGCGTGACCCGGTAATCGAAAGGGTGGCCGTTACCAATACCATACCCATGGTTCGGGGTTCCGGTGACCTGGGAGGGGGAAAACTGGATCTGCTTGATGCGGCCCCGCTTTTCGCGGAAGCCATTAAGCGGGTGCATAACGGGGGATCGCTTGTGGAGTTGTTGAACTCGGTGGACCGGTAGTCCCGTTTTCTGCCCACCAGGTCCAATAGTTTGTCCGGCCTGACTGCGAGCGAGTACCGGCATCTAATAAACGACAAACATTATTTTGCCCGATGAGTGAGTCGAAAATCACCAGGGACATGGATACCGACAGGATACGGCAATTTCTTTCACGGCCGGAGAGTTACCCGGAGCTGACATCCCGCGTGGATTTGATCTCCACCCACATGTCGTGGTTTTTTTGACTGACGAGTTCGTGTACAAGGTAAAGAAACCGTACGCATATGACCACCTGAGACTGGGAACCCCGGAGGCCAGGTACCAAAATTGCCAGGATGAGGTCTCGCTGAACAACAGGCTGGCCCCGGAGGTCTATATCGGAGTGGTACCGGTCGTGCGGAAACAGGATGACACTCTGGCGCTCCGGCGCGAACCCAAGGCAGAGGTCGTCGACTGGCTGGTAAAGATGAAACGGCTGCCGTCAGATAGCATGCTCGACGCCTGCCTGCGTTCTCATTCCATGATGAAACCTGCCAAACTGGAACCGGTAGCGGATCTGCTGGCTTCATTTTACGTATCGGGTGAGGCCGTGGACACCTCTGCAGAAAACTATGTCCAAAAACTCGCAGATACCCTTGATGGCTGCCGGGAGGAGCTGCTGACAAGCCTGTACAATCTTCCGGTTCTCCCGGTCAATGCCATTTATGATCATCTGCGGAAGTTTGCAGTTAGAGAGCAGGAACTGTTTACAGTGCGGGTGAAGGGAGGATATATTGTTGAGGGACACGGAGACCTTAAACCCGAGCATATCTGCCTGGAGCCGCCGGTGGTGATCGACTGCCTCGAATTCGACCGGAAACTGCGTATCCTCGATACCATCGATGACCTGACGTTCCTGGCTCTGGAATGCGACCTCCTGGGGGCTCCCTGGATCGCAACCTTCTTTCTTACCCGCTACCAAAAAAAAAATCGAGCGATTCGTACCCGGAAGTACTTCTTACCTGGTATAAAAGTCTGCGAGCCTATGTTCGTGCCCAGTTAACCATTCGTCACCTGCAAGAACCAAAATACCGTGAAAATTCCAAATGGCGAACCAGGGCCTTACGGTATTTGGAGATGGCCCCCCCTGAACTTGCCGGATTAGAAAATTCTATGGATTGGCTGTCAAATGATTTTATTTAGTAACAAAATTCATAATAACAATAATTTATCGGTAAAAAATGTGATTTCAGCGCTCTCATCGCGATAACCGGAACCCGGTGTAGGGCATATTTCTACAGGGAAAGTTAGGAATCCCTCTGTTCATCGCATAAATTTCCCTCATATCATCTAGCAGAAAACAAAATTAAAAAGAGAGAGTAATGCCTGGAAAAGAGATAATTGAGTTAACAAACCGGTATGTCTTGCCCAATCTGATCGATTATAACAAAACCTATCGATCATTTACCTGGGAACAGATCGTAACCGAACTTTCTGGCCTGCCCGACGGGCAGGGGCTGAACATTGCCTATGAGGCGGTAGATCGTCACGTACCCAAGCTGGGTAACCGTATCGCCATTCGCTGGCTGGGAGAAAACGGATCCACCGAAGAGTTTTCCTACCGCAAGCTAAAAGAGGAGACAAATCGATTCGCTAACGTCCTGCAGGGGCTTGAAGTTGGAAAGGGGGACGTCGTATGCACGCTGACGGGCCGTATCCCGGAACTCTATATTGCGGCGCTGGGCACCCTCAAAAACCGGAGTGTATACTGCCCGCTTTTTTCCGTTTACGGCCCGGAACCGATCTACCAGCGCCTGAGCAAGGGGAAAGCCAAAGTGCTTGTCACCACCAGGGATCTGTTTGAAAAAAAAGTCAGGGATCTGCTGCCCAGGCTAGAGCATCTGGAGTATATTTTACTGACAGATGCAGACGAGGAAGAAGACCATTTCGTACGACCACTAAACCGGTTGATGAAGTCGTCTCGAAAATCATTTGACATTCAGCCTACAGATCCGGAAGATCGCGCCCTGCTTCATTTTACCAGTGGAACGACGGGAATGCCGAAAGGAGTCATACATGTTCATGAAGCTGCCCTTACTCATTATATCACCGGCAAATACGTGCTCGATTTTCACCCGGATGATACCTTCTGGTGCACCGCCGATCCCGGCTGGGTTACCGGAACATCGTACGGAATTTTGTCGCCCCTTATGCATGGTATCACCAATATCGTGCTGGAATCGGAGTTCGATGCCCGCTTGTGGTACCAGACGCTGGAGGAGCAGCTGGTATCGGTCTGGTATACGGCACCCACTGCCATCAGGCGACTGATGCGGATGGATATCGACGTAAGCGGGGAGTATAACCTCGATTCCCTGAGACTTATCCACAGTGTGGGAGAGCCGCTCAATCCCGAGGCGGTACGCTGGAGCCAGGAAACCCTTGATATGCCGATCCTCGACAACTGGTGGCAAACTGAAACAGGCGGTATCATGATCGCCAACTACCCGGGAGTGCGAATCAAGCCGGGATCGATGGGAAAACCGCTGCCCGGCATTACGGCCGCCGTGGTGGAAGTGGATGAAGAGAAACAGAACCTTCATTTTGTCCAGGAGCCGGGGAAATCCGGTCAACTGGCACTAAAGAAAGGCTGGCCCTCCATGTTCCGGGGATATCTGGACGAGGAGGAGCGCTATCGAAAATCGTTTGCCGGGGATTGGTACCTGACGGGCGACCTGGTTAGCCGCGACGAAGACGGATATTACTGGTTTGTCAGTCGTGCCGATGACATCATAAAAACCGCAGGTCACATGGGCGGTCCATTCGAAGTGGAAAGTGCCCTGATGGAGCATGCGGCTGTGGCTGAAGCAGCGGTAGTAGGGATACCCGATCCCGTAATGGGACAAAAAGTGAAGGCGTTTGTCGTGCTCAAGCCGGGATTTGAACCTACTGAAGCCCTTCAGCTCGACATCAAGGCGTATGCGAGGGAGAGTCTCGGATCCGCTGTCGCACCACGAGAGATCGAGTTTGCAGAAGATCTGCCCAAAACCCGCAGCGGAAAGATAATGCGAAGAATGCTGCGTGATCAGAGCCCGGAGTCCACCGGCCACTTCTGACAATTAACGTAATCCGAATACATCATGACCACCCGGAACAAGGGTTCATCCAACAAAACAGCCGTCGGTGA
The DNA here is from genome assembly GCA_033722415.1 of Balneolaceae bacterium. GTDB lineage: Bacteria > Bacteroidota > Rhodothermia > Balneolales > Balneolaceae > JAMQKA01. The sequence goes on from JAWVZC010000002.1 coordinate 23,088, forward strand.
AATCGACGCAGACGTGCAAACCCACCTGCTGAAGCAGATGATACGCATTCGCCGGATGGAGGAGAAAGCCTATGAACTCTACACACAGGAGAAGATTCGCGGTTTCCTTCACCTGTATGACGGGGAGGAGGCCGTCGCAGCAGGTGTAATCGAAACCTTGCGCGATGAGGACGGTATTGTCGCCACTTACCGCGAGCACGGTCACGCCCTGGTGCGGGGTGTATCCATGAAAAGCATAATGGCGGAAATGTACGGGAAAGCGGAAGGCTGCAGCGGCGGCCGCGGCGGATCGATGCATCTCTATGACAAGGAGACCAACTTTTACGGCGGTTCGGCCATTGTGGCCAACGGTCTGCCGATGGCCGTCGGTCTGGCACTGGCGTCAAAAAGGCTGGGAGAATCCCGGGTAATCTGCTGTTTTTTCGGTGAGGGAGCGGTGGACGAGGGCGAGTTCCACGAATCCCTGAACCTGGCTTCACTCTGGAAGCTGCCGGTCCTGTTTGTTTGTGAAAATAATCTCTACTCCATGGGTATGCCGTTCAGGAGGGCCGAAGCGGAGACCGATCTTGTAAAAAAGGCGAATAGCTACCGGATCGAGGGCAATACGGTCGACGGGATGGAAGTACTTGACGTATACCAGGCAGCTTCTGACGCGGTGGATGTTGTTCGCAAAGGAAATATCCCCTACTTCCTTGAGTGCCAGACTTACCGGTACCGGGCGCACTCCATGTTTGATCCCGAACGATACCGTGACAAGCAGGAGGTAAAGGAGTGGAAAAAACGCGACCCGATCACTTTGCTGGCAGAAAGGCTGAAAGAGGACCAAAAGCTGTCGCAGGACCAGCTGGCAGAACTTGAAAAGCAGGTGGCGAACGAAGTTGATGAGGCGGTAAGATTTGCCGAACAGGGTACGGATGAGCCGGTCGACCAGCTTTACCGCTTTGTGTACAGTAATATCGATACCAAATCGTAACCGAATCCGGGAGACTTGATGAAAAAAAGTAGCCGAACAGACCATAACTTACCGGCAGGCCATTCGGGATGCCATGCGGGATGCCATGAAGAAGGATGAACGGGTGTTCCTGATGGGGGAGGATGTCGGGCTCTACGGGGGATGTTTCAATGTAAGCGAGGGCATGCTTGAGGAGTTTGGTGAGGAGCGGGTGATCGACACCCCGCTTTCGGAGTCGGGGTTTACCGGTTGTGGGATCGGTGCCGCACTGGGAGGAATGCGGCCGATTGTGGAGATTATGACTGTAAATTTCAGCCTGCTGGCGGCCGACCAGATTATTAATTCCGCCGCGATCTTGTTGTATATGTCCGGTGGACAGTTCAACGTACCCCTGGTTATCCGGATGGCCACCGGGGGCGGAAAGCAGCTGGCAGCCCAGCATTCGCGCAGCCTGGAGGGGTGGTACGCCCATATCCCGGGAATTAAGATATTAACCCCGGCCACTATCGAGGATGCCCGCGGTATGCTGTGGCCGGCTTTGCAGGACCCTGATCCGGTCCTTGTATTTGAAAACTCCTTTCTCTATAACCGGGAAGGTCTGCTGCCGGATGGAGGGAACAAAAGCGTGGATATACGCTCTGCGGCAGTACGGAGGGAGGGCGGGGATCTGACGATCCTTACCTACGGTATCGGGCTGTACAAATCACTGGAGGCGGCGGAGAAGCTGTCGGAACAGGAAATTGAGGCGGAAGTGGTAGACCTGCGGGTATTGCGCCCGCTGGACAATGACACCATATTCCGATCGGTCGCGAAAACAACTCGTGCCTTGATCGTGGATGAGGGCTGGGAGAGCGGGGGAATTTCGGCCGAGCTGAGTGCCCGGATAACATCAGAGCTTTTTTATGAGCTGGACAGCCCGGTGGTACGGGTCTGTGGGAAAGAGGTGCCCGCACCGTATGCTCGCCACCTGGAGGAAGCCTCGCTGCCCGGTGTGAATGAGATTGTAAAACAGGCAAAACGAATGGGAGGACTCCATGGGTGAATTCGTAATGCCAAGCCTGGGTTCACAGATGATTAAAGCCCGCCTTGTGAAGTGGCACGTGAAACCGGGTGACCAGGTTGAAAAGGGAGACATCATCGGTGAGATCGATACCGAAAAAGGGCTTATCGACATCGAGGTATTTGAGGACGGTACGATTGAGGAGCTCGTAGCCAAAGAGGGCGATACGCTGGAGGTCGGTGCCGTTATGGCCGTTATTGAAAGTAAAAACGGGAAAAAGCCGGGGACCGACAAGCCCAAAGCCCCGCAGAAAAAAAGCAAGGCTGCATCGGAGAACGGGGAGAAAAAGCAGCCACGCAGGAGCGAGAAAGCAGAAAAGAAAACAGGCGTGAAAGCGTCGCCTCTGGCAAAACGGGTGGCCGACGATCTGCAGGTTGATATCCGCAGAGTGCCGGGTTCCGGGCACGGGGGGACGATCCACAAAAAAGATGTGGAAACGTATGCCGAGCGGCAGCAGGCAGACGAAACGTTTGAAAAAGAGCTGGAGATGGCGGAGCATCTTTCTGAAGCCGGGAAACCCGGCATGCGGAGTGCGATAGCGGGGGCCATGAGCCGCTCCAACAGGGAGATCCCGCACTACTACGTGGAGACCGATATCGATATGAAAAGGGCAATGGATTGGCTGGGCCAATACAACAGGCTGCACCCGCTGAAGGAGCGCCTCATGCCCCCGATACTGCTGGTTAAGGCTGTTGCGAATGCCCTTGCGGAATGGCCGCAGCTCAACGGGTTCTGGAGTGATGAGGCCATGCATATAGAAGATGGCATCCACGTCGGGTTTGCCATATCTCTGCGCAGCGGCGGCCTTGTAATTCCCGCCGTCATGAATGCCGACCTCAAGAGCATGGAGGAAATTCGCAGTGATTTCCTGGACCTGGTTACCCGGGCCCGCGAGGGACATTTGCGCAGTCGGGAAATCAGCAGTGCCACCATAACGGTGACCAGCCTGGGCGAACGCGGGGCTGACAGGGTGTACGGGGTTATCTATCCGCCGCAGGTGGCACTGGTAGGGTTCGGCAGCATTGTGGAACGTCCGTGGGCGGTGGATGGATCTATCGGTATTCGTCCTGTATTAACTGCTACGTTGGCGGGCGATCACCGGGCTACGGACGGGCATACCGGCTCGCGCTTCCTGGAAACACTCAATGAGCAACTGCAGCACCCGGAGGAGATATGAATCGTAATGAACTGGAAGCTGTGATAAAAAAACACCTGCACCGCGTCGCACCGGAGGCCGATCTCAGATCCCTGGACAGCCGGGAAGACCTTGGATCGGCGCTCGATCTCGATTCGATGGATATTTACACCATGATGGTGGCGGTGAGTGAGGAGATGAATGTTGAAATTCCCGAGCGGGAGTACGGTAATCTGAGGAGCTTGGATCACATGCTGGACTTTCTGCTGCAATCAGCTGAAAAGTAAAGGAGTTTCCTGTGTCGGGATGATTTGGTTTGCACTCGGCCAGGCACCTATCTGTCAACAGAACATATTTTAAGGAGAATTATGGAAAACAAGGTTGCTTTGATTACGGGTGCGGCATCTGGCATCGGTCGTGCCACGGCACTGCTATTTGCAAGGAATGGGGCGTTAACCTGTATAGCGGACAGGTCTGCCGACGGACTCCATGAAACATTGGAGATGGTACAGCAGTTTCACTCAGATGCTATTGCAATTCAGACTGATATTTCCAGTCGATCAGAAGTAGAGGCCATGGTCAGGCGGGCAGCGGATCGTTTTGGACGCCTTGAGATCGCCTGCAACAACGCGGGTATCGAGGGCGAGCAGTCTCTGACGGCGGAATGCAGTGAAGAGAACTGGCATCGCGTCATCAATATCAACCTGCGGGGTACCTGGCTTTGCATGAAGTATGAAATCAGGGAAATGTTGAAAAACGGGGGCGGGACCATTGTGAACATCTCCTCCATTGCCGGGTTGCTGGGATTCCCGGGGATTGTACCCTATGTTTCCAGTAAGCACGGGATCAACGGGATGACAAAGACGGCGGCGCTTGAATACGCCGGGCAGGGAATACGCGTAAATTCCATATGTCCCGGAGCGATTCAAACGCCGATGATCGATCGGTTTGTGGGCGGGCAAACGGAAGAGCGCGAAAACCTGATCGGTATGCATCCCATGGGCCGGGTGGGCAATCCGGAAGAGGTGGCCGAGGCGGTGCTCTGGTTATGTTCCGATAAGTCCTCTTTTGTTACCGGCCAGTCGCTTGTTGTGGATGGCGGGTATACAATCCGGTAGCACTTTGCCTGAATATCTCACCAGGAAATCTGACATAATTTTCATGAGAAATGCAGGCTAACACAATTCTCATGAGAAATGCAGGTTAGACAATTGATCACAGGTTCCCGGGATCTGCACATGAAGGTACATCGGCGTAGAAAATACAGGAAGGTGTAGTTGCCAGCGTCAGGACTGCCTCGAATATGTTGCCGTAAGCTGCGCTTCTTCCAGGATATGCCCCTTCATGGCGCTCATAAGCTCTTTCTTGGTGGCGCCCGGTTTCAGGTCCAGCTCCTCGTCAAGCGCATACAACCTGATAGAGTAGTGGTGGCGCTCACCCGGCGGACACGGTCCGCGGTATGATCGCTTCTGGTAATCGTTGGTTCCGTGAACGGTTCCGTTGGCCAGAATCTCCACGGCCGGAACCAGTTCCCTGAGTTTTCTCACGTCACCCGGGATGTTGTAAAGCACCCAGTGTACCCATGTCTTGCCGGGAGCGTCCGGATCGTCAAAAATGATCGCAAACGACTGAGTTCCCTGCGGTGGATTCGACCAGGCAAGAGGCGGCGATACATCTTCCCCGTCACAGGTATATTTTTTGGGAATAACATCACCATCTTCAAATGCGGGACTTCTTAAGTTAAGTGGCATTACAGCAATCGTTGATTAACAATTTGGCGGTGGTTTTTCGCAATAACTTCACCATCTTCACAACCGCACCGGGTTTTTGGATGCCGGCCAGGAACTGGCGCAGATTCTGCACTGATTGCCTCTGCTCCTTAGGGAACCCGCCGGGGAGTCCGGAGGCACAATGGATTTCACTGTTGACAAATAATAATCCATCCGGCTTTCAGATAGAAGGGTGGCAAACAGTAAAAAATTGTAGGCTGTTATCTTACAGTGTGTACGGGCCGGACGGGGGATACGGATCTCTTTCAGGGATTTCCCTACAAACCAGATAGCATATCTACCTACTTTCGTATGCTAAGTATTTGTTTATGTTTTAGTTAGAAGTTTTGACATAGTGAGTTTAAGAGCACAGTTTGTGCTAATGCCACGGCAGGATCACAAATCTATCAGGAAATATGCCGCTGATTATTTTTGGGAATATCTTAAAGGATTTCTCAAAAATGTGCTCCGGTACTGTTGATCATCGTAAGGTGGTCAACTCGAAGTCACCGGTGGAGGGTGCTAATCTGCCTGCAGGGCAGAATCGCTGAGAACATACCTCTGAACTTGATCCGGACAATGCCGGCGCAAGAACACCGATGACTTCGTCATAAAGTAGATCGAAGCAAATGGGGGTCCGGTACAGTAATTTGTACCGGGCTTTTTTTATGATCCAGGACCCTATCCCTTGATTACACAAACAGGTTTCACCCTGGTCACCCTTGTTGCCAGTCCCCCGGGTGAGGGATAAAATTTCTGTATTTACAACCGGTACCTTTTTCAAATGGTGCTGAACATTCTATCCTGGAGGTAGCTAGTGTTCCAGTGGTAATAATAGGTTCTCTCCGCCAGCTAACAGGCGAGAAGTTACCCAATTTTATGTATAGGGAATTCTTTTTTTTTGTGAGGGAGCATCGGTTAAATTTTCTCGTAATTATCGGTTTTTCCGGGGAATGCCTGTCTATTGGGCAGCGACCTTTGCTGATTCGGTATCGGGTTTCGGCGGGTGTTGAGACTTTCCCGGGTTCCTCTTTTCCAGCAGTTTAAGCAGGGCCGGCAGTACGAACATGGCCGCGAACAGAGCCAGGCTGATTCCCAGGATCGCCACTTCTCCGATCGATCGCATACCGGGATGGATGGAGAACAGCAATCCCCCGAATCCCAGCATGGTCGTTAATGTGCTCACCGTAATATGCTCACCGGTCGACCGAATTACTTTCAGGATCGATCCCTTGCCCTCCTCCAGGTACCGGTGAACCAGGTGAATACCGCTGTCATCACCGATACCCAGGATAGTGGGAAGCACAACAAGATTGTAAAAATTAAGTTTCCAGCCGATCACCTCCATAATTCCGAACATCCAGAAGAAACTGGCCGCCAGCGGCAGCAGGGCAAGCGTCATCCACTTGATTCCCCGCAGAATAATCACCTTGAATACAATGATAAAGATGAGGGTCAAAACGACCATGAAAGGAGTTTCATCAATCATCAGACGCAGCATGTCGGAGGCCACGATCGATGTTGACCCGGCATAATAGGTGGTACCGTCCGGCAGGGTGACCTCACCTACGTCATCGGCAAACGCCATGGAGTTGCGCCCGTCGGAGAGTCCCACCGAGGGATGTACGATCACCAGGTTGCCGATTTCACCGGATGTGGAGGTAAACGGGGCCTTGATAAAATCCGGAACACTGTCGAGAGGTATCGGCGATCTGGTGCCGGCGGCCTGTTCGAGTCGTCTCAGATCATCTGCCGCCTCCCCGGAGCTTTCCAGGAAGGGATCATTGAGCAGTTTACGTATTTCAGTAATACGGGCAAGCTTGTTTTCCGCCTGCTGCCTGGTCATCGGGTAGCGATCCTGAAAGGTTTCGACCCCGCGGATGGTCGGAGTGGTGGTGTCCGCATCCGCCCGTTTCCGGATTATGTCGGCAACCGCTGGTGCATCCGATGGGTGATCCACAATGATATATGCCGAATTGCGCGTGCCGCGGTCACTGTAGGTTTGGCCAACCAGGGCATTTCGCCGGTTGAATTCCACATAGGTAGGCTCAAGTTCCCCGAAATCATATTCAAATGAGAGTTCATCCACTTTAACGAGAGAAACGACTGTTACACCGACAGCTACGGCAAGGATACCTGTTGAAATTGCTTTCCATCGTAATCGTGTGTCGGGTTTTGCCGTGTTGTCCGTGTCTGTTTCCTTGTGCATGTTTTTTGCAGAGTGCTCACTAAGCGACAGAAGCGGACTTCGCTCGAGCATAACCAGCAGGGAGGGGAGAAACAGCAGGTAGGCGAAGATGGCAAACAGCAGCCCGATACCGGCTATTGCTCCGAATTCGCTAAACCCCTTGAAATCGGCCAGCGTCAGGATCAGAAATGCCGCGGCCGTGGTTAGGCCCACCACGAATATGGCTTGTCCCGTGGTCATGAAGGTGGTCAAGATCGCGTCATTAACACTGTTTCCGTAACCGCGCTCCTCGGCATACCGGGCAAAAAAGTGGATGCCGAAGTCGATCCCCATACCGAAGAGCAGCAGCCCCCGGGTGGAGGTCATAATCCTCAGATCCTCGAAAAGACGGCGGGTAACGCCAAACGTCCAGCAGAGACTCAGGGCCAGCGGCAGAGCCATTACGAGCGCGTGGGCAGGGGTATGGGCAAGTTGCTGCAGCAGCCACCATAATCGCAGCCGGCTGCCAAACCGGACGCGGTATCCCTTGTAGTAAAAGTAGCTGACAACGGCCAGGAGCAGCATCAGTACTCCCAGGCCAAATGAATCGATCACGTCAGCCGTAATAGTTTCAATTTCAATCAGTGTCTTAAGCATTCGGCCGGCCGTGGCCACTTCCATAAGGGGATGGAATGAGGAGGGGTCGAGGTCGGCGACCAGCCGGTCGAGCGCAGCATATGCGTTGCGAATAAAAGCCAGCTCAGTCTGCGCACCGCTGGGATAGAGTTTTACGGCGAGCACGGTCGAATCGGCTGACATGAAATATTCCGATCCCACCAGTTCTTCATACCGGTCATTGAGCTCCTCGGTCAGGGAATCGGTACCCGTTGCCTCCTCCTCAAAGTCGACATAGAAGGGGTTGGCTTCCCGGCGCGATTCTTCGATCTGGTTCTCCAGGTACTGCTGCAGCTGTTCCAGCTCGTGGTCGGTGGCAAAATAGAGCGCGTTGCGTTTCAGGAAGTCAACATCTCTTCGAAATTCAGCCCGGACGAAGAACGGTTCCCCGGTTTCCGGGTTTACAAGGTCCAGGGCACGGGGAATGAGCGTTTCTGCAAACGTTCTGTTGGCACGAAACGAGGGACTGTAGATGGCAACGGCAGCTTCATGTTCGCCACCCACCTGCTCGCGCAGCGTGTTGAGTGCCTGCACGCTGGGATAATCCTGCGGGATCAGCTTGGACAAATCATTATCAATACGAAGTTGCCGGGCCAGCATAAATCCGGCCACGGCAAAAAGCAGACTCCCTGCGAATACCAGCATCGGGCGGTGCAGCACCGCGGTAATTACCGGCTTGAGATGCTCGAAAAGCCAGTCGATCATAGGGTATCTCCCCCGTGATCGTTACCGGAACTGGTACCGCGAGCGGATCGTGTTACCTGCCACAGATAGTTTGTCAGGCTGCCAAGCCCGAAGAAGAGCAGCAGAATATTCAGAATGAACCCGATAAACGGCAGGTTGCTCAATATGGCAATAAAAACCATGCCCAGTGCGAGCCCCCAATAGTAGGATGAGACCTCCGCCTCACCCCTGAAAAAGATGATGCTGAGCACGCCCAGTGAAATGGCCACCAGCAGGTAGCTGATCAACAGGGCTACCCCATAACTGAGGACGAGCAGAATGGACAGCGGAATGGTGACAAACAGAAGGCTCAGTATCATGATGGTGATGGGAACGGCGAAAAATGTGCCGACACCCCAGGCGGTATTTTTCCAGAAATTTTCGGTGGCGAATTTCGACATGTCGATTGCGGTTTTCTGGAATAGCCGGATCAAAACGAGCCCGGTCACCAGCAGCGAAAGGAACAACCAGACCTGAAACAGCACTATTGACCAGATATCGAACTCTTCGGTGCGCAGCGCCAGGTTTTCCGGTATCATACCCAGGTTTTCGCGGTGCAGGGGCTCACTGCTGGTAATCGTGGTGCCGTACCGTGATCGGTAGGATTCTCCGAACGTAACCTCGTTGCTGTAGATGGCTGTCGAATGGTTAATTGTTCCATCCAGAAAGAGCGTCCCCCCCGCGCTGCGCAACGTGCCTTCGACGGTAGCCCCCTCCAGCCGTATGTCATTACCCGCAACAAAGGCATTGCCCCGTATATGAGCCTGTTCGGCAATGCGTACCGACTGCCCCGCCACAAACAGGTCGCCCTCGATGATCCCGTCGATAACCACCGTTTCTCCGGCGGTGACCAGCATGTCACCGATATACCCGGAAAATGAAACGATGCGCCCGGCCATGAATGCGTCATCGGCGACTTCACCGTTGAGCAGCAGGTTACGGGAGGCGGCAAACAGGTCATTATCCAGGTAGCCCATCACCTCGATACTTTCCCCCGTTAACATAACATTGTGTTGCAGGGTATCGCCTGATTGAATACGTATAATAGTGTCGGCGCGGTAGGTCGACTGCTGGGCAAAAACCTGGTGAGAAACAAGCATCAAGCCGGTTAAGTACAAGATTCGAATGTTCATCTTCTTCCCTGGTCTGAATGGGTTGAATGTTCGGGATAACGCACGCTTATGTGATCCGGGTTGTAAACGGATTACTATGAGAAGAATAGGGTGAATCCGGGTAAGAAAGGCTATATGAAATACCTGATAACCTGTGGTGGTGAAAAGTAAAGCCGTGTAAGGGTACCCCCTACAGGAGTCCGAAAACAGAACTGCCCGGCCGGCCAAAACCACATAGTATTATTAAAATAAGTATTATTAGCAGCAAAAAATATACTTGTATTTATGAAATTGTGCTAAATATTTGCAAAATTAGGTTAGAACGATTAAAAAATAAGGTTCACAGCTAAAACTAGGTTTAACGTAATATTCCATTGGGTTTTGTAAGTTTGGGCGTGTTTCCATTACCAAAACGAAAAAAAAGGCCGGATTTCGTTGAGTGAGCGATTTCCATCATTAACGCAGCATACGGGACAATTTCGCAGCTCGGCTACACACTGTTATATTAAAGAGACCTTTGAATTACTCAGCTGACGACTGTTTTTGTCGTCTGCTGAATGATCTAAGCCTCTTATTATCCATTTTGTCCGAAACTTAGGGTGGTTATTCAAAGCCCCCTTAAATTTGCCATTTAAACAAATGTAACTCGCTACAGATCATGGCTTTACAATAAATATTAAATTATTCTCGTGATAAATGCAGGTTAGGGATAACTTTTTTAAATCGATTTAAGATGAAGAAATACGTTCGAACCATCTGGATTCTAAGTTGCATACTGTTCCTAACAACAGCTGGGAATGCTCAAAATGCCAGCACGAGCGATAATTACGATTTTACCATAAAAAGCCTCAAAACCATCGCCAACCTTTCGGTACCGGACTGTGACGGGCTGGCCCTCGGTGATATCAACGGGGACGGCAGGACCGACATCCTGGCTTCGGCGAGTACCACAAGCTTCGTGTTTTGGTTTGAACAGGGAAAAACTCCCCGAGACTGGATACGTCACCTGGTTTGGGAATCGCACAATAACAACAAAATTGAGGGCAACGACCTGGGCGATTTCGACGGTGACGGCAGCCTCGAGGGCATCTCGCTCGACCAGAGACAGGGACAGATTCTGCTGCATAAGCAGATGGCCGACCGATCCTGGCAGACAGCCGCTATCATGGAAAATCGTCCCATCCTACAGGATTCCTTCGTCAAAGACCTGGACGGCAACGGACGGCCGGAACTGATTTACACGTTCGAGGGCAACAAAGAAGGCGTGGGGGGGGTGCACCGGCTGCAGCTGACGGGGAATAATCCGCTGAATCCGGATCACTGGCAAGAGCACGCACTGACTCCCCACGAAAGTGCGTGGTGGCTGGCTCCGGAGATGATGAATCTTTCCGGGGCTGGGAATCGGGAAGCGGATGACATCGTGTATACTGCGCGGCACCTGCTGGATCGCAATCCCGGTTCCAGGCCCGGTCTTTTCTGGCTTGAACCTCCCACCGATAAAAACCGGCTGTGGAAGAAGCACGATATCGATACCACCCTGAATCATCCCCTGCACGTGGATAATGGAGATTTCAGCGGAAACGGCAGCGGCCAGGACCTGGTGGTCGGCGGATTTAACACCGACCGGCTGTACTGGTATAATTTTTCATCGGATTGGAAACGTCATTCTATCCCGGTACCCGAGATTCGCGGGAAAACGGCAAAAGATATCTGGAATGTGCGGACACTGCCTGTTGAGAGCAATGGCCGGGATGTGATTCTTGCTGTCCCATCCGATGGCAACTGGTCGCAGATGGTGGTCTTCGAGTACCTGGATGGAGTATATCGTGGCAAAGTGCTTAAAGAGCTGCCTTACGGCCACCCGATGGAGGACCGTATCCTATTCGAGGACCTCAACGGCGACGGCACGCCCGAAATGATCATCGCGGATTCCGGCGGACACCTGCTGCGGATTATGGAATTCGTGTTTCGGGATTGATTGCAGAATAAAGAATAAAAGAGCGGATTCGTTTAGGGTGCCGCCGGGTTGACCCATCCTTGTTCCTTCCCTACAGAGCAGGGAAGGAGACGCCTTACCAATTTTTTGAAGGCTGTTACATATTCAGGTAAAATTAAAAATTGATCAAAGAGGGAAATTTAATCCGGTGTTTTTGCGTCTGACAAGATATCTTAACCTTGATTCGGGTAGTCAATTTTATAATCCTTTACTTAATAAGAATATCACCACCAAATATCCGGCACATGCAGGGGAAACGAAAATCGATTACCGACCTTTCCAGGAAGCTTCGAAAAAATCCAACACCTGCCGAACGAAGATTATGGAAATATCTGAGGAAGAGGCAACTTGACGGGCACCGATTTCTTCGTCAGAAACCGATTATTTATAAACAGCGTAACCGAAAGAAATTCTTTTTTATCGCCGATTTCTATTGCGCAGAACAAAATCTGGTTATTGAACTGGATGGAGCCTATCACAAGCGACAGAAATCGTATGATAAAAACCGTGATCTTGTGATAAAGAAGCTTGGTCTGACAGTACTTCGGTTCAAAAATGAAGAGCTGGAAAATATGGAAACTGTTCTTGAGAAGATACGATCTCATTTGGAGTGTAATACAATTGATTAGTCACTGTTTGACCCAGTCATGTTTCCTCACTCCCACGTAGAGAAGACGCCTGTTATTAGTAAAGATTTCCGTTCCAAAATATGTGAAGGGGAAAATACCTAATCAGCGACAATTAAAAGTATTTACGAGCAGATCACAATTAATTGCGTCTCTTCCCCTGCTGGCAGGGGAAGAACAAGAAGGGGTCGGACAGCAGGAAAATAGAAACAACCCGGTAAGTTTAGTCCGAGCATAATGAAGATTTTTCTATTTCGGAAATGCGATCTTTAAAATGCTTTTGGTGATTCGGACAGTCTGCTGCCCCTTCGGGTTGACCCATCCTTGTTCCTTCCCTACAGAGCAGGGAAGGAGACTCCTGTCACCGGTTTTTGGGTTTCTTTACGGTTGTCATCGTATGTAGTTGAAACACTGAACGTGTGATGAATTTTGATCACGGGCGATGAATGTACACCGTGCGTCTCTTCCCCTGCTGGCAAGGGAAGAACAAGAAGGGGTCAAAAAAGACGCAATCCATTAATTCAAGAGTTTCTTTAGCTGTATAACCATAATTCATTAAATACCACAAGTTTTTACAACCATAATTAGGGGACAGAACGTCGCCATTCGCCTGTAAATATAATCACACCGTACAACCAAATTTCAAAATAAGGGAATACGCATGAACTACAGGGGATTCATACGATTGTTGGGATCAGCATTAATTCTGGGATTGGTAACCTTGCCGGTTTACGCCCAGCAGGGCCACGATTTCATGCACGATAAATACGATCAGATGCATGACTCCCCGATGCAGCAAAAATTCGAAAGGATAGCACCGGTTCCGGCGGGCGTGGTCTACATTCAGCGTCCCGGCGAAGGGGAGGAGGAGATTCGCGAGCATTTCCGAACGATGAAAGGGCTGGGATTTACCAACCTCAAGCAGGTGATGTCGCTGCCCGGCTGGTCCGAAGAAGAGATAAAGCTCATCGCGCTGGAAGAGGGCATCATCCCGTGGTGGTATGCCGAGGGCGGCTGGGAGCCGATTACCGATGAGCTGATTGCCGAGTTGGGAATGGAAGATCGGACCATGAAGGAGATCCGTCGTCATCCGAAAATGATTGAGTATCAAAAAGGGGTGATGGAAAAACGCATCAAGCGATCGATGGCCTACCAGGACTCGACAGGGCGGGATGCTCCAAACGGCAGCAGCTCGGCGTTCGATCCCACCGTGGGTGGGCGCGGGCTCGACCTTTCTCCAGAAGGTGAGAAACTCTTCGTGGAATGGGCACAAGATAAATATGGTGATATCGATATCCTTAATCGCGCCTATAACCAGCATCAAGCGAACCTGCAGGCGCGGGGCGGTGCCTTTGAGTCGTGGGACGATTTCGCAAACCGCTGGGATCAGTACAACCACCGCGAGTTTCGTATCCGGCGTGATATTCTGCGTTTCAAGGCCGACTACGGCATGCACAACCTGCAGGAACAGGTGGACGAATTTCATGAACTGCACCCGCATGCACCCTACCGGGCCGGCGGCGAGCTGGGGCTGTTTCGTCCGCACGCCTGGTTCGGGGTCGACTTCCCGGGCATCGCCGACATTATGGAGGATGACGGGTCGTTTTACCCGTCCATCCACTTTACCTGGCACTTCGACCAAGTCAACGACGAGCTGGGGCCCACCGTGTACATGCAGGCCAGCTACATCAACGACATGTTCAAGGGCGGCTGGAGCGGCGGCTGGGAAACAACCGGCGGTCCGCAGCAGTTCGGCGGTGAAGAGTTCGGCCAGAACAACAAGGGCTTTACCGTCGATGCCCCGGAGATGCAGCAGTTTACGCTGAGCATGCTCGCCTCCGGGTTCAAGGGCTGGGGACTCTGGTCGTGGAGCATCCGTACCGCTGGCGCAGAAGTGGGGGAGTACGCGCTGCTCGATCATCAGAACAATGTGACCGAGCGGGCCCGTGAAGTCGGCAAGATCGCGCAGGGGATGCAGAAATATCGCGAAGAGCTCTGGGCGGCCCACAAAGAGCCGTTGGTGGGAGTCTTTTTCGATTGGGACAATGAGGCTATGTGGACCGCGCTTTCCATGAAAGGGCAGGACAGTCTCCGCTACCGCCCGATGCAGGCGCGCGTGGGACTAACACGCGGGTTGATCAACGCCGATATCCCGTTCGAATACCTGAATCCCGATGACCTGGAGGCGGGGCTGGCCAACCGGTATCCCATCATCTACCTGCCCGGAGTTATTGCGTTAAACAAGGATCTGCTTCCCATTTTGACTGATTATGTTGAGCAGGGCGGGCGGCTGGTGATGGACATGCCGGGCGCTTGGATGGATACCTACTCGGCGCTCTTCCCCCGGGGCACCGACTCTGAATTTGCAAAACTGTTCGGCACCGTGCTGCGGGAATACCAGTTCTCGGGCATCAACCGCGACTGGTACCTGGACGGGGAGAAGCTGATCGGCTCCATCGGGTCGCTGAATCCCCGGGAGGCCGACATCATCGCCCGTTTTGACAATGGCGAACCCGCCGTCACCGAGCATCAGCTGGGAAAGGGTACGGCCGTAATCCTGGGCTACGAGGCGGCGCGGTTGTGCTTTCGACCCGGGAATACCAAAGAGGAAAAGCTGCTCCGAACATTCACTATGGGCGATTTTACCACGCCCTTTCATTCAGACGGTGCCATCGTCTACCGGCTGGCCAGCCCCGATGCCGACCATTACTTTTTGCTGAATGAAGGCGAGCAGCGAAAGGTGAAGCTTAACTTCGACTACTACGAGTATGACAGTGCCAGCGATGTGGCTACCGGGGAAGTGGTGCCGCTGGATGGATGGATTGAACTGCCGGGACACGGTGCCCGCTGGCTGCGGTATGAGAAGTGAAAGTTTTTTGCATTTTGAAACCTGAAAATCCGGTAGTGTCCTGGGTTGTACCACAAAGTAGCACGAAGAAGTCACCAAGATTCACAAAGAGGGTAGAAACTTTGCGCCTGCTTTGCGTCCCTTTGTGTATAAGTAAATCTCCTGCCCTAAATAAACTGGTAACTAATTTTTTGTGGCACTCAATGAATGAGAAATTCCATAAGCTACTCTACATAATTTTGCTATGTGCTTTAATTATCCAATGTACAACAACTCCAAAAAGAGAAAAACCCGACCCGGGTTACTTCCAGCGCACTATACTCGATGAGAACCTGAACGAGCCGATGGAGCTGGACGTATTCGAGGATGGCCGGGTAATATTCGTAGAGCGTTACGGCACCATAAAGCTCTACCACCCCGATACCCGTGAGACCGAAATTATCGCCGAGCTCGACGTCAATGCCGTATTCAGCCACGGACTGCTGGGCGTGGCGATCGATCCCGGTCCAGCGGGACTATCACGCCCACGAAGGCGGCTCGCTGCAATTCGGTCCCGATGGAAACCTCTACATCGCCACCGGCGACAACACCAGCCCGTTTTTCCCGGACACCCGGGCCCCCGTCGACGAGCGTCCCGGCAAGCGGGCATTCGACGCCCGGCGCACCTCCGCCAACACCAACGACCTGCGCGGTAAAATACTGCGCATCACGCCGGAACGCGACGGTACTTACAACATCCCCGACGGGAATCTGTTCCCGAAAGAAACACCAAATACGCGCCCGGAGATCTACGTGATGGGCGCTAGGAACCCGTTTCGCATGGCCGTGGACCAGGAGACCGGCTACCTGTACTGGGGCAATGTAGGCGGGGTGGATGAGGTGCACCAGGTAAGAGAAGCCGGGTTTTACGGCTGCTGGCCTTACTTTTACGGCAATCACCAGGTTTATGACCATGTGAAGAAATACCTGGATGATATCCCTGATCCCGATAACCCGGTTAACCGCTCTCCCAACAACACGGGTCTTCGCGAGCTGCCCTGGTGCCGGCCGGCCTTCATGTGGTACTCGGACGAGCGGTTTGAGTTGCTCGGGGGCAGAGACGACGGAAAAAATATTATGGCCGGTCCCGTGTACTATAGCGGCCGCTACCCGGATGCCCCCGGCAAGCTGCCGGAGTACTATGACGGCAGGCTGTTTATCTACGACTGGGTGCGCGACTGGATCCGCGTGGTGGAGATGGACGAGGATCATCGCTACCACGGCATGGAAACCTTCATGGACTCCACCGAGTTTTCCAGCCCGATGGATATGGAATTTGGTCCGGACGGCGCGCTCTACCTGCTGGAATACGGCTCGCAGGGATATGCGCAGAACCCCGACGCCAGGCTCTCCCGCATCGAATACGCAAGCGGAAACCGGCGGCCTGTCGCCCGTATCAGCGCCGGGGAAACAAGGGGGGCTGCACCCTTCGAGGTTCGCTTGTCTGCCGAAAATTCCCACGACCCGGATGAGGGCGACCGGCTCAGCTACGCCTGGCGGGTTGAGGGAGGGGCCAGGGAATCCACCGGTCTTGAAACCCGGTTCCGATTCACCGAGCCCGGCCGGTACCGGGTGGAGCTCACCGTTACCGATTCCGAAGGTGAAACCGCCAGCGACCAGGTGGAACTGCTGGTCGGAAACGAGCCGCCGGAGGTGGAGATCGCCCTGGAGGGCAACCGCGACTTTTACTGGGATAATGCCAATTACCACTATGAAGTGACCGTATACGACCGCGAGGACGGGGCGATCGGCGGAGGAATCGATCCCTCGGAAGTAAAGGTACTGTTCAACTACCGGCCTGCAACCGGAAGGGCAGGCGGCGGAGAGCAGCAGGTGCCACGCGGTAAATCTCTGATGAGCCAGAGCGACTGCAGCGCCTGTCATGCGGTGGATCAGCAGAGTATCGGTCCCTCATTTCGGCAGATAGCGAACCGGTATGCCGGGCGGGATCAGGTGGTTGATACGCTGGCCGCCGCCATCATTACAGGCAGCAGCGGAAAATGGGAACAGAGCACCCAGCCGATGCCGCCGCACCCGCAGTTAGAGAAACAGGAGGCGGAGCAGATGGCCGAGTATATCCTTTCGCTTTCAAAAGAAAAGGCCGGTATTTCGGGGTTGCCTGTATCGGGAACCTTGCAATTTGACGAGCACCGGGAGCAAACCGGGGGCAGCTACCGGCTGACCGCCTCCTACACCGACCGCGGCGCCAGCGGCATCAGGGGCCTCGAAACCTCGGAAGAGATACTGTTTCGGCCACCGCGGCTGCAGGCGGAAAATTACGACCGCGGCCACAGCGTGAAAACCCGCAACAAGTTTGTGGACGGCATCCGGCACGACTCCTATATCCTGTTTGAAGATGTGGATCTGACTGAAGTGCGCTACGTCTCGTACAGCGTGGCCTCCAACACCGTGGGCGGCGCGGTGGAGATGCA
>JAWVZC010000003.1:0-37761 GCA_033722415.1 Balneolaceae bacterium
CGCCGGGAGGCGCGGATCTCAAACAGAAATGGTTTTGTAACGCTCCGGCTCCGGTCACTGTACCAACAAACATTTCAACGGCCGGTATACAGCCGCTTATCATTCGTATATTGGTACATTCCTTATCCCGAGTTCACGTTATTTACGGTATCATCCCGGGTCCCGAACCGGGATCTCGCGCTGGACTGCGGATCGTTGATTTGATCGTGAACCGCATCAATGAAAATATCCCTGTCAGAGTGTTTGCTGATTCAATAACTCCATGGAGTATTCGGTTTCCGTGAGTTCCCACTTTTCTACCGCAGGTAGGGTGCCTGGTTGTCATGCAGCGTCTTCCAGAGTTCAGCGGGCAGCGGTACCGGGGACAATTTGGACAGGTAGACTGCCGGCGGTCCGGCCACCCAGTCGGTGCCCCAGAGCACCCTGTCGCTGCCCAGGTCCCGAATGCGATCGGCCAACATCTGATTGCGTTTTACAATCTTTCTGCGCTCCGACTGGTTACCGGCATTCTCCGGGTTCAGGGGTACGGCCGCCAGGTCGAAATAGAGATTGTCATACCGTTTCTCCGGGTCGTCGATCTCTGATGCAAATGCCCTGGCCACTTCGTTGGTCAGGGGAGAAAACTGACCGGGTCCGCCCAGGTGAGCCACCTGTACGGGCACATCCGGTGCATGCGGAAGAATGCGATTCATAAATATCTCAACATCCTTTGCCCCGTAATCCGGATGGCGGGTCCAGAGGTGTATCACGATGGCCAGTCCGTGTTTGTTTGCTGATTCAAAAACATCGGCCAGCCTGGCTACGTGCTCCTTGTTTCGCAGGTCAACATCCGAATTGGCGAGGTGCAGCTTCAGACCGGAAAAACGCCCGTCATTCCCGCACCATCTGATCTCGTCAGGCGCATAATCACGCAGCGGGTTTACAGCACAAAATGCTGCCAGCCTGTCCGGATTCTGCGCCGCCTGGCGGGCAACGAATTCATTTTCCCGCCTGACAAGATCACGTTCATTTTTAAAGTTTATCTCCGGCATCCCAAAAAAATAGGCGGTGGAGAGCAGCGTGGCTTTCCTGGTTTCCGCGGAATCCATCAGGGAGGTTACATATTCCGCACCGACGGCGGGTCGCAGCTCGATCCCCTTTCGTCCTTTCACCTTTTCCAGTATTCTTGTAAAAGCCGCGGTCCCCTCTTCACTGCGAATATGGATATGGTGATCCGCTTCGGGCGGCTGCGCTTCGGTGTAGGATGTGTAAAAAACAAGACCCAAAACAACCAAAAGTTTGCTGATCCTGATCATCATAACAGCAGATTCTTTTTTGTCTATTTCGAGTGTTTGGTCTAGCCTACGAACATGCGTTTACGGATGTTACGGGTGACGTCTGCAGAGAACCCCGTGCTGGCTGTTTTCTCGCTAATTCTGTTCCGGTTTAAAATCTATCATGACCGCGGAATAGACCGCCCCGCCCAATACCAGCCCGGCGGAGACAAACATGACGGTTCTAAAACTGGTGATAAACGATCGTTCCACCTGTTTGCTGAGCGCCCGCTGCACCGATTCGGGGGCATCCTCAGGCACTTCTGCAACGGCAAGGCTGGATTTTTCAGCCACCATCTGCTGCTGCAGTTCTTCCGAAATACCGTTTTGCTGCATCCATTCCAGCAGATCACTGCCGAACAGGCTGATCGCCAAGGCCCCGAGCAGCGCCACCGACAGCATGCCGGAAAGGCGCGATACCGCCTTGTGCACCCCGGAGGCCGTCCCGGCCCGGGATTTATCCACCGAACTCATCACGGTGGTGTTCAGGGGAGCGAAACTGAGAGCCATGCCCAGTCCCATAAAACAGATCGCCGGGAAATAATTGCCCCAGTAGGAGCTGCCGTGCCCGTAGATCCCCAGCAGCAGAAAGCCGAAACTGGTCAGCACGGGTCCGGCAATCAGCAAAGGGCGGGCGCCGTACCGGTTCACCATACTGCCCGACCAGCGGGAGAGCCCGCCAACAAGCAGCGGGAAGGGGATAAAAGCCGCTCCCGCCGCCGTCGCCGAATATCCCTGCACCTGGATTAGGTTGAACGGGAGCAGAAAAAACACCCCGGCCAGCGTAAAATAGAACGCCATGGTAACCAGGTTGGCCCCTGAAAACGAACGGGAACAAAAGATGGAAAGCGGAACCATCGGTTTTTCAACAGTCTGCTCGACCCAGATAAATCCCCCCATTACCAGGAGACCGGCTGTTATCATGAGCAACACCCGCGGGTGCAACGCGCCCAGTTCCGACGCCTCGATAAGCCCGTAGCAGATCATGCCCAGCCCGAGTGTCGCTAGCAGGGCTCCCAACCAATCCGGTTTTGCTGCGCGATCGGCGGCACGACTTTCCGGGACTTTCCACCATAGTATTCCCAGGGTAACGACAGCCATCGGTATGCTGATAAAGAAAATGAAGCGCCAGGAGAAATAATCGACCAGCAGTCCCCCCATCAGCGGTCCTAGTGCCGTTGCCAGGGCGGTTGCCCCCGACCAGGTACCGATAGCGGTGCCCCGCTGCTCCTCCTCGTATAGGTCAGTAATGATGGCGAGGCTGCCGGGAATCATGAATGCCCCGCCCACCGCCTGTCCTGCCCGCGCAACAATCAACTGGAGGACATCAGGTGCGAGTCCGCACCAGATCGTCGAAACAAGAAACAGGAACACACCCAGCCCGAATATCCGCTTACGCCCGTAGTAATCCCCCGAGGATCCCCCGGTCAGAATCAGGGATCCCAGGATGTACGTGTAGATACTGACCACCCACTGCATATCTGAAACCGTAGCTTCAAGCGCAGATTGGATGGCCGGCAGCGCCACATTCACCACCGACCCGTTGATGAAGGCCATGCTCGATCCCAATACGGTAGCCACCAGCGCCCATCTTTTTCGGGATTCCGATTCCCTTTTCAATTCTGTTTTACTGTTTAATGTATACATCTTAGTTTGATACGGCTTAATTTTGTATCATCAGATCGGTAAATGAAGTAACTTGGCGTAAGAACCTGAATAAACGTTCGAAGTGCAATAGGCATCGGAATATAGGAGCGCGCGGGACATCTTTGCGGCGCAACCCTTAACACCGGCTGCCATAACCGGTCTGATACCGTTCCTGCACAGCGCGGGATGGATATATCGGGGGTCAGCCGGGAGGGCCGGCGTACCCGAGTCCGCTGTATTCCGGTATTTGCCGTGCCTGTACGTTGTCTGTTTGTTCTCAATTAATTAGAAACGATCGCTTTGATCGTTATTCTATTGTAAACCTGTATTAAACCAGTATATCTGCAGCTGCGTTGGTAACTACCAGCAGTGATGCCACTCGATGTTGCGCAAAACCCATTAACCCATTTGACCTCGTACAATGAAGAAGATAATTAGCGGTATCCAGCAGATAGGAGTTGGCACTCCCGACGAAGAGGAGGCTTTTGAATGGTACAGGAAACATCTGGGAATGGATATCTGTGTGTTCCAGGATGCGGCTGAGGCCAATTTGATGACCGAGTATACCGGCGATCAAGTCCACAGCCGTTCGGCTACACTGGCAATGAACATACAGGGCGGCGGCGGACTGGAAGTGTGGCAGTACACCAGCCGCCGGCCCGAACCCCCCTCCTTTGACGTCAAGATCGGGGATCTGGGCATTTTTGCCAGCCGCATCAAAAGCAAGAGTGTGGAGAAGGCCTACCGGTTTTTGAAATCAAAAGGCGTCAATCTGCTGACCGACATTGTTTACGACCCCGGAGAGAATCCCGGTTTTTTTGTCAAGGACCCGTTCGGCCTGGTATTCCAGGTCGTACATGGAAACTCCTGGTTCTCCAATGACAGTCATCACTCCGGCGGCATTGCGGGATGCATGATCGGGGTATCCGATATCGAACGCTCGCTCGAACTGTATCGCGACATCCTGGAATATGACAACATCGAGTATGATGAAAAAGGCTATTTTGATGATTTCGAGGTTTTCGAGGGCGGCGGGCAGCGGCTGCGCAGGGTACTACTAAGCCACAGCAAGCCCAGGAAAGGTTCATTCAGCCAGCTGCTGGGTCCCACCAAAATCGAGCTTATTCAGCCGCTGGAACGGGAACCGCGAAAAATTTTCGGTGGCCGTTACTGGGGCGATCTCGGTTTCATCCACCTCTGTTTTGATGTAAAAGGCATGGATCAGCTTAAGAAGGAGTGCAATGACAAAGGCTTCGAGTTTACGGTAGACAGTAAAAACTCGTTCGACATGGGCGAGGCGGCCGGGCGCTTCAGCTACATCGAGGATCCCGACGGTACCCTAATCGAATTCGTGGAAACACACAAATTGCCGATATGGGAAACGTTCGGCCTCTATCTCAACCTCGAAAAGCGACCGCCCGAAAAGCCGATTCCCAAGTGGATGCTCCAGTTTCTCCGGCTCAGCCGGGTCCGCTGATTTATCCACTCAATCCCGCCTGCCGGAGCCGAATTCGGAGAACAATTCATCGATCATTCCCGCCAGTTCCCCGCGCTGCTGCCTCGGCATCCTGCTTAACCGCCATTTCTGTAGCCACTCCTGCAGGTATTCCCAGCCGTTACGTGCAAATATGCCTGTAAAGGGAAGGCTGACAAGGTATACCAGTGCCCCTTCCCAGTTACCGGTGGCGGCGCCCACCAGCCCGGTTTGCATCAGGTAGCTGAACGGAAACAGCAGCAGCCCGATCACCATGCGGGCGGAGCTCTTGAACTGCAGTTCCCCGACCTTGCCGGCCAGCATGTTTGTGAGTTTCCAGGGAATCACGCTGTTGCCCCAGCCGTAAATCCATAACGGGGAGATGGTCAGGAACAGCAGCAGTTCAAGCAACAGTGATCGACTGTGTGAGTTCCCCCTGAGCGGAAGACGCGGGTCCAGGTTCCATTTGTCCAGCTGTTCCCGCAGGGCCGCAAACCGCTTTCGGAGATTTTCCGCGATATCTTGCCCGGACTTCTCCCTACTCCGAAGTGCCCTTTCAACCTGCATCCCGGTTTCCAGCTCGGCAGCACGATACGGGGTACCCGCCGAGTAGCCGGGAGAGTTACTACTTACAATCTGTATCAAATGTTCGGTTTCCTCATACCGATCCGAGGATCCGATGTGAAAGGTCACCTGTTCAACTCCACGCTGTGTTTGGCGGGTCAGTCGGGTGATCGCCTGAGCGGGATGCTCAAGATACATCTCTTCCAGCTCGGCAACCCGGATCGGGGGGGCGTAGCGCACGTGAATACCCCGGCGTGCCTCGGTAATGCTGCGGTAGTTGATACCCACCGGCACCACCTGGACCCCCAGCGAAAACCCGTGCGCCTCTTCGGCCCCCAGTGCAATACGAGCAAGTCCCTTTTTAAACGGTCGCACTCTTTTACGCGGAATGCAGTTCCCCTCGGGATGGATCAGCAGGTTGTGGTTTTTGGCCAGGATTTGGTAACAGTGCCCGAACACGGAGTCATTTTTCGCCCTGATATCAACCTCGTCGCGCGGCCGGTACACCGGCATCATGTGAAAGGCGGTGAGTATCCAGTCCAGCATCCGGCTGTTACCGAAAGCGTCCGCCCGGATCAACGGGTAGATAAAACGGTCGTTGGTATAGCGGGTGGGTAGAATCAGGCAGAGGGCATCGGAAAAAGCGTTCTGATGGGAAGGGGCAAAAATGATCGGTTTGTCCCAGTCGACATGTTCGGTGCCCGAATAGGTCACCGATTTGTGATACAGGGAGAACCACACTTTCACCACCGGTCGAACCCAAAAATGGGTAAACGTCCATCCCCGTATTCTCTGTTCCATCGTTTGGTATTGTAACTCTATCTGATCCGGCAGGTACAGCGAGGCGGTGTATCCCCGCACTACATCCTGCCGGCCGAAACCCGCTACCGGTTTCGGTGACCCGTTCCAATTTCAGTTACTTTTCCTGCCTGAAAATGAGTAGTTTCCATGCCGAAAACAAGTTATGCAATAATAATCCCATTTTTGTTGAGCACCCGGAATCATCCCATCTATAACCTGACCAGCCAGCTGAGGAAACATCAAGCCTTTACCCGTGAAAATATTTCGCGGATCGGCCTTTATTATCTGAAGCTTCTCCTCCAGGAACCGTTTCGTATTCTCGAGGAGGTAAATTGCAGCAGAAAAATCGCCCGACACCGTCCCGCACAGGACCCGGTTTTTATCATCGGTCACTGGAGAAGCGGTACCAGCTTCCTGCAGTACCTGATGAGCCAGGATCCCCGGTTCGGGTATATGAACAAGTTCCAGGTGGTGTTTCCGGACCTGTTCCTCACCGGCGAACGCGTGCTGAAACCGTTGATCAGGCGTATTCCGGAAGGACTCAAGCTGGTGAACGACGCCCAGAATATGTCGATCAACCTGGATCTCGACAGCCCCAGCGAGATCGAGATCGGCCTGACAACCATGATCTCCCCCTCCAGCCTGCACTGGGGACATATTTTTCCTACCCGTGCCAGGGAATATTTTGACAAATTTATTTTTTTCGACCATCTATCGGAAGAGGAAAAAGAGCGCTGGAGTCAGGATTACCGCCACCTGATCCGGAAAACATCACTCAAAAATAACGGAAGACAGCTGCTTATCAAAAGCCCGGGGAATGCCGCACGCATGAGCCAGTTACTCGATCTTTATCCCGATGCACGGTTTATATTTATCCACCGTAATCCTTATGATGTGTTTTATTCCAATAAAAAAATGTGGAAAACCCTGCTGGATAACCTGGCACTGGAACCTTTTTCCGAGACGGAGATGGAGGAGGAGATTATCTACCTCTATGCCCGGCTGATGCGGACCTACCTGGAACAGCGTTCTGCCGTACCGTGGGGACAGCTGACGGAAATTCGATTTGACCGGTTTGTAGACCATCCCGTCAGGCAACTGGAATCGGCCTACAATCATCTGCAGATCGACCGCTTTGATGAAGTAAAGCCGCATTTCGAACGGTTCCTGGATACCCAAACCAGGGGCAAAACCAGCTCCTACGAGTATGATCCCGAAATCCTGGAAAGATTACACAGCGAGTGGAGTTTTGTATTCGACGTGTGGGACTATGACCGGGAAGCCCCGGCCGAAAAGGTGCCGGCCTGAAGTAAAAAAGGCTGCTTTTTATTCAGAAAACTGAACGAAACTGTATTTTTTATATTTATTCTATATGAATACCGTCACAACGTCGAGATACGCAACTTGCATGACGTACTGTTGAAGGCGGTATTGAACAATTTCGTAAGTCCATTAAACCACATATCTTTTAAACAAGTCTAAAGAACTATCAAAACAGGTTTTAAGCTATGGAAAGAGAAATTAAAAACGAAGGTCAGGGAACCATTTTTGAGAATTCGTTTCTGGAGCCACTCACCAAAGCGCCACACTACGTGTCCGCCTCCATCTATACGTTGACCATCGGAATTTTGCTCTATATCGCTTTTCGCGTGCAGGTGGTTGATTCATTCTGGGCGGGAGCCCTCATCTTTGTAGGTGCCATGCTTTTCTGGACATTCTTCGAGTATTTTGCCCACCGCTACCTGTTCCACATCGACGAGTATTTTCCGGATTCCAAAATTGCCCGGAAGGTGGCCTACACCTTCCACGGCATACATCACGAGTACCCGCGCGATACCGAGCGCATCATCATGCCGCCGGTGCCGGGCCTGCTGATTATCGGGACCCTGTACCTGTTTTTTATGGCGGTACTTGGCAACTATGCGTATATCTTTATGCCGGGGTTTGTAACCGGGTACCTGCTCTACACGCGAATCCACTATAAGACACACACCACCCCGGTGCCCTCGTACCTGAAAAAGCAGTACCGGCATCACGCACTGCACCACTACAAGTACCCTGAAAAGGCATTTGGTATCTCGACCACCCTTTGGGATCGCGTGTTCGGTACCATGCCGCCCGATGATGACTGAAAGCTCCCTGCACTCAAAGTACAGGGGTTTAAACCCTAATCTGGGACCAATAAAATCGAACCGGTAGTTACCATCAGTTGAATCTCCCCGTCAGCAGGGGAGATTTTTTTATCTACCTGCATTGCCTGACCACCTGAAACGGTGCCATTTCATGCCGGGGGAGGCACGGGTTCTGTACTTTTTGGTTCTTCATGCCACGCTTTTGCTGCACAGACTTTTCGATGAACGATCAGCCGGCCCTTTCCTTTCGATCCAGGCTACGGCAAAACAGGTCAGGTGAAATCAGAATATGCGTATCACAACGGCCAGCTCAGCCATTCCAATGGTCATACCGCGGGATAGTGGGTTTCACTCCTCACCGGCGTGGCTGAGCAGCTCATAAAGATCGAGGCTGCGCGTAAAGATATGAACATTGCCATTCTCTTTACGGGGCCACTCCGCTTCCGGCCGATCCCGGTACAGTTCCACCCCGTTACCATCCGGATCATCCAGATAAACCGCCTCTGAAACCCCATGATCCGAGGCCCCGGTTAGCGGGTAATTTCGGTCGATGATACGCCTCACTGCGCGAGCCAGCTCTTTTCGGCCGGGATACAGGATGGCCGTGTGAAAGAGCCCGGTACTGCCCTTCGGAGCCGGGGCACCGCCCTTGCTGTGCCAGGTATTTAAACCGATATGGTGATGATATCCCCCCGCCGATATGAATACCGCTTCTTCCCCGTAGGTGGTTACCACCTCAAATCCCAGCAGTCCACAGTAGAACGCAAGCGATTTTTCCAGGTCCGAAACCTTCAGGTGTACATGCCCGATACGGGTTTCGGGCGGTATGCTGTAGCTGTCCCTGTTGTCCATAACATGTGTGCTTTTAAAATATAACCGTGTCAAAAAGCGTGGCTCCGCGTGCGTTTCAACTACGTTCAAAAAAACGTTACTCGAACAGCGCTTCCAGTTTCGGACCGATTACCCGGTTCCAGGCGGCATATCCCCGCTCGTTGAGATGCAGGAGATCATCCATAAAAAGACGCTCGTCAGGCTTTCCGTTCTGCAGCAGCGGGGCCGCCAGGTCAATGTAATAGAGGTTGCCATGTTGGTTGTTGTACTCTCTGATCAATATGTTCGTTCTCTTCATATCAGTCCAGTAGCTCCAGCGGCTGGAACTCGGCTTGATCGAAATGAACAGAAAACGGGTCCCGGGAAAATCGGTCCGGATACGATCGGTAATTTCGCGGTAATCCTCTATTACCTGCGAGACCGGCTTGCCGGCTGCAATGTCATTGTCCCCCGCATAGAAAACTATAACCGAGGGTTGATACTTCCCGATCACCTCATCGTAGTAATGCAGAACATCGGAGATGTGGGCACCGCCGAATCCCCTGTTAATAACCGATAAATCGGGGAACGACCGGTGCGTCTTCCAAAAACGGATACTGGAACTGCCGGTGAAAAGCACCCCGTTTTCGGGAAAACTGTTCCTGGCATCCCACTGCTCAAAGGCTTCGATCTGCTGCTGAAATCGCGCCGGATCAGGATCGCTTACCGGCTGGGCATTCACGGAAACAGAAGTAAACAGGAATATGGGCAACAGTCTTACGATGTAGAATAAGAAGGTCTTTTCTTGCATTTGTTTTGCATTTGGGCTGTCGTATCTGTAATTCAATACTACGTATTTGGAATATAAAATTCTGCCTGGAATGCCGACCATTTCCGTTTACGTCTAGGGGGAACCAACACCATCGTAGTCAGTGCATCACCCCCATAAAGAGCCCGCGGTAAACGAGGTAAAGTCCCAGCAATACGGCCAGCCAGGGCAGGTAGCGAGCAATCGAACGGCGCAGCTGTACCCCAAGAATGTTGGGAGCGAGAGACATCAGCATCATGGCGGGGAGCGTTCCCAGGCCAAACAGTGCCATATAGGCCATACCGCCCGGCACCGTACCGACAGTTGCGGAGCCCGCCAGCCCCACATAAACGAAACCGCAGGGCAACAGCCCGTTGAGCAGTCCCACCAGCAGCAGGGCAATAGTACCGCGACGATTCATCTGATTCGCCAACTGGGACCGAAGCCTCCGGAATAGTGCCCGGACCGGTTTCAGCTGCTGTATCCCGGAAGCGGATAGCATCGGGAGGCTCGCTCCTGCTATGAGCAGTATTCCCAGCAGTATCGACAGCGGGCGCTGAAGACCGGCCAGCGAAATCCCGTGACCGACCAGGCCCACTACAGCTCCCATAAGGCTGTAGGTGATAACCCGGCCCAGGTTGTAGACGGTCTTTCGGAACAGTTCGAGCACGATGCCCTCCCCGGAAACCGGGAGTGCCATCGCTATGGGGCCACACATGCCGATACAGTGAAAGCTGCCGAAAAAGCCGATGGTAAAAGCAGTCCAAAGTTCCATACCGAAAGGTAATAAATAACTGCGATTCCGGCTATCGACGTTGTGGGGCTGCTGGCTTGTTTACCTGCATCACCTACAACGTTGGAGTTCTTTATTGGTGACATTACTTTAGTTATGCCGGTTTTTCTCCATACACTGTTATGCTGTAGATTCCGGTCTTCGAGTTCCTGAATGCCTGCACCCCGTCAGTCGAAAGGTACTTCTCAAGAAGTTCATCCGGCATTTTAATCTCTTTCTGTTTTTGCAGTTTTACAGCGGTAAAACCGGCATCCCGTATGATGGAGAGGTACTGCTCCAAGTCGATAGCACCCGCCACGCACCCGGCATACATCTCGGCATCGTTCCTCAGCCCATCCGGCAACGAACCTCTTGTCACGATATCGGAAATACTGAAATGGCCGCCCCTCCTGAGGATTCGGTAGGTTTCAGAAAAAGCCCGCTTTTTGTCGGGAACCAGGTTGAGAACGCAGTTGCTTACCACTACATCGGCCTTCCGGTCGCCGATCGGCATCTCCTCTATATCACCGAGCAGAAATTCTACATTCTCATACCCCAGCTTTTCTGCATTTTTACGGGCCTTTTGAACCATCTCCGGAGTCATATCCAGGCCGATTACGTGCCCCTGTTCACCGGTCTCTTCCCGCGCCACAAAACAGTCGTTGCCGGCTCCCGAACCCAGGTCTACCACCGTATCACCTTTACTGATTTGTGCATACCGGGTCGGAAGTCCGCAGCCCAGTCCAAGGTCGGCTTCTGGGTTGTAGCCCTTCAGCGAACGGTAATCTTCGGCAAATACGGAGTAATCTACCGTATCACAGCAGCCGGAGGGACCGCAGCAGCCATCCGGTGTATCCGGTCCATTTTGACTGCTGATCCGGCCATATTTCTGTTTTACCACACTTTTAAGCTCCTCGGAAGTTTGCTTTGATCGACTCATTGCACTGTTAAGTTGTGTTGTTTTGTATTGATTCAATCAGGGTTTCGGAAAGCTCTTTCAGTGATTCCACCAGTTTCCGCGTATGTTCTTCGTCCAGACAGTAACAAACCCGAACCCCCTCGACTTCACCTCTGATGACACCCGCTTTTTTCAGGGCCTTCAGGTGTTGTGAAACGGTAGACTGGGCAAGCGGAAGTTCCTCCGTTATGTCGCCGCATATACACCCGGGACGCTCCACAAGCAGTTCTAGAATAGCTATCCGTGCAGGATGTGCCAGCGCTTTCGCATACCCTGCTGCCCGTTTCTGTTTCTCGCTGAACAACTCTGTTTTTGTAATTGCCATGTCGGTATTCGTATATCGTAATTTTACGATTAAAAAATAATCAAAATGACCTCCAGGTGACAAATTTTCTCTTGTTTTCTGCGGAGTGCTCATATCATGCAGCCTCGGTTTCGGAATTCCTCGCAGTATATCGTTCTTTTCGGTCAGGGTACCATCCTGTGTCCCAGGATGTCGTTTTCGGAACGATGTGGTGCTGTTCGCACGGAGTAACCAAACCATGCTACCAATGACTTTATACGGGATCTAAACAGGTTATCCTTACTCCCGTTTACCTCCCTGGATACCAATAAATCAGGGTATTTATGTGGTAAATACATGCAAGGAACTTGGCCGATTTGCCCAGTCCTTGCCTTTCCTCGGCACCCTTGAATCTTGGTTTGTACAAAATAGCTTTTACTGGGCTAATAGTGGGTGGGGAAGAGTTATTTTTTCATTGAGGGAAACAGGGCCTGGTCACTGAATCCCAATTTTGGCCTTAAATATCCAGTGGCTTCACAGCAGGCTCAAACGGGTTTGATCACTGCTTAATTATAAACGGACACCATTGGGTGAGTATCCACCCGGAACAACTGCAGGAAGTGCCTGTAAGAGAAGATGCAACACCGGGAAAGAGGTGTAGCTGCCAAATCTGAACGAACCGAGGTTCAATTAAATTTCAGAAAACGAATAAAACTACAGTCAACAAAGGAGATTTATGAATATAAGATACCATTTCACACTACCATTTTCCCTGCTACTGTTACTCGTTCTCGCGCTCACTGCAGTTCCCGAAGGAACCTATGCCCAGAGCGATCACGATGAAGAGCCGGTTTTTGAACAGTTCAAGCAGAACCTGAAGAATGACTACCTGTCGGTCAGCGCCCTGCTACAAACAGTGGGAGATTACCAGTACGAACGGAATTCAGGGTTCAACGGGTTCAGTATTGGCAACGCCCGGCTGGCGATCTCGGGTGAATTCGATCGCGGGTTCGGGTACAAACTGCAGACAAATGTTATCAAAGCGGCCCCTGTGCTTGATGCCAACGTTTACTACCGTTCTTCTCCCGGTTTTGGGGTTACTGCCGGACTCTTCAAATCGCCGTTCAGCTACGAGTACCTTACAGGAGCGGCGGCGATCGACTTTGTGAACCGCGCCACGATGGTCAACCAACTGGCCCCGCAGCGCCAGGTAGGCGTGCAGGTTTCGGGGGAAACCAAAGATGGAATCCTGCAGTACAGTCTCGGTGCGTTCAACGGCAACGGATTCGGTATCAATCGCAACAGTGACGACCAGATGCTCTATGTGGGCCGTCTTGAAGCGCGTTTCGATACCGACCGGGGGCAGTCCAGTGACCAGATTATTTTCGGGGTTAACGCCTCGCGCGAAATAAAAGATCAAGTGGCCACGTCGGGAAATATTCGAAGTACTTTCATGGGTGAACAGATGCTGCTGGGCACAGATGTCCGCATCACGCAGGGCAGGCTGTTCCTGGCCGGGGAATTCATCTACTCCTGGCTGGAAGAAAACGGTGGGAACAACCGGCAGTTCAATCCGTTTGGCTACCACGCCACCGCCGGGTATTATGTTACTTCCAACACTCAGCTGCTGGTGCGCTGGGATTATTTTGACGGTGCCACCCTTGCACCTGGATCGGAATCGGTGCTGGCGGGTATTAACATATTTCCAACCCGGATCTCTGAAATTCAGCTCAATTACGTTATTCCTACTGAGCGACCTGTTGAATTTTCCCAGGTATTACTCAATTTGCAGGTAAGTATTTGACCCGACCGGTTAACAATATGCAGGCTCCGGTCGTCCAGGCCGGAGCCTCACGTTATCTCGTCCCTGCGGCCGGCATTCCAAATTTCCAGGGAACGAGTTACATATTTTTCCGGTAATACTTCAACAGAAACCACATCTATCCGACATCTCTCTTCCCTGACCAGAGTGCTGTTCTACCGTTTGATGCGAATACAGGTCGATAAGTCGTTTCAACGCTAATATATCAGAGGATGGAGCAGAAATAAACGAGGAACTCCCGCAGCTTATCATATTTCATTTTCACATCTTACCATAAAATTTGTATCGTACGCGGGAAAAGGGCGTACGACACTATGGAGTATTCAGACAATTAATCTCTTATCCACCACACACAACCGGGGTTAACCGGCAGTGCGTGTAAACCAACAGTTATTTTTGAAATGCCAGATAGAAATGCCACGGTCGAGGATGTTGCCAAAGAGGCCGACGTCTCCACTGCTACCGTCTCCCGGGTATTCAGCGGATCAGCGAAAGTAAATGAAGAAACCACCCGGCGCGTGCTGGAGGCGGCAAAAAAACTCAATTATCGGCCCAGCAGGGTAGCCCGCCGCCTGCGTGCCAAGCATACCAAATCGATGGTAATCGGGCTGGTCGTCACTGACCTGCAAAACCCGTTTTTCTCTGAAATTGCACGGGGAGTGGAAGACGTGGCATACGCCAACGAAAACGGGGTGATTGTCTGCAATTCGGACGAAGATCCCGAGAAGGAGAGTTTTTACCTCGATACCCTGCTGGATGAACAGGTTTCGGGACTGATTATGGCTCCCACCGGCAAAAATACCGAGTATATCCGGCAGATCAACGACCGCAATATTCCGGTGGTGTTTGTCGACCGTTTCATCCCCTCCCTGAATGTGGATACGGTCACCGTAGATAACCTTGAGGGGTCGTACCGTGCTGTCAAACGATTACTTGATCTCGGACACCGGCGGATCGGCATCATCGGCGGCATCCGGGGAATCTACACCACGGAACAGCGGTTCAAGGGATACCGAAAAGCGCTCCGGGAGCAGGGTATCACCCCCGAGGATGAACTGGTTATCTTCATGAACTCAAAAGAGGAAGGCGGCATCGAAGGTACGCGCCGCCTGCTGGCACTTGAACACCCGCCAACCGCCATTTTTTCGACCAACAACCTGATGACCCTCGGCTGTTTCGAGGAGATGTACCGGCAAAAAATATCTGTCCCCGGTGATATTGCCATTGTCGGGTTTGATGACATGTCGTGGGCCACGGCCCTGAACCCCCCGTTGACGGCGGTCCGGCAGCCCGGGTACGAACAGGGCAAAACGGCGACGGAACTTTTACTGAAACGACTGAAAAACCCGAACCGTCCCGTCTCGAACATTGAACTGCGGTCGGAACTGGTGATACGGGAATCCTGCGGTAAAGTCCATGTTGAGAGTGCCTGAATTTGTATCGGGATTGCGATGGGTTGACCACCCGCCCGTAAGGTGAAGAGTTGCAGTGCCCCCCTTTTCGCAACCTGGAGGCTACCTGCCAGCCGAACCGTACAATCGGTACCTCCCCCAGGCGTTGTGCTGGACTCCCGTGTTCCGGTTGCAATTTCCGGAATCCCATCTCATCAGGAGGATCACCCGCCTGTATTCAAAAAGCAAGAGCTACCCGGAGACAGAAAATTCCAAATTTGTAAAAAATTGTAAACCAGTTTGAAATTCAAAATGTAAACGATTTCATTACAGAAAACATTACAGGGATTACTGGGTGGGAAAGCCAGCTTTATTTTTTTATACAATATGTAATCGATTACATCAGGTTCCTTTCACTCCTTGCTGATTCCGTAACGTTTTCTTCGAACTACCCCCTAACAGGCACCCTAACGCTAACAGAAAGGATGGAGGTTGCACATATTGCTACAAAACCAACATCAATCGCTCTCAACATTCAAACACAATACCAACTACTAATTACGGGATAAGTTATGAAAATCCACTACATGGCAACCAGCCTGTTGCTGGCTGGACTCATCCTCAGCACGCAGGCATTCGCAATTACGGACGACAATGATCGCACAATGGAGACGATCAGCGGTACCGTGACGGACCAGACGGACGGTACGACGTTACCGGGAGTCAATATCCTGGTCAAGGGAACCACCATGGGAACCACGACGAATGCAGAGGGGAATTACAGTTTAAACGTCTCTTCTTTGAGTGATACCCTGGTATTTTCCTTTATCGGGTACCAATCCCGCGAAGTACCGATCCAGGGAAGAACAACTATTGATGTAGCACTTACCCCCCGCACGTTGGTCGGGGAAGAACTGGTGGTCGTGGGCTATGGAACACAAAGCCGGGAAGAACTTACAGGGTCGGTATCGAGCGTAGATCCGGACGATGTGGCGGAAGTTTCCACGCACAACCCCTTGCAGGCACTGCAGGGGCGGGTGGCCGGCCTGCAGGTAAGCCGTGACGGAACACCCGGCGGCGGTACCCAGCAGGTGCTTATCCGGGGAATCAGTACGCTCGGCGACAATGAACCGCTCTATATCATTGATGATCAACCAGTCGAACGAAGACGTTTTGACCTGTTGTCACCCAACGAAATTGAGTCGATCCAGGTACTGAAAGATGCCTCGGCCGCCTCGATTTACGGTTCACGGGCTTCAAACGGGGTGATTATTGTCACTACCAAGAAAGGACAGCCCGGCGAACTGCGGCTGGAAATCAACTCGAGAACCACCTTTGAAAGCCAGTACCCCACCGTAGATGTCATGAATACCGAACAGCGGGGGAGAGCGGCCTGGCGCGCGTCGGTAAACGACGGGGCAAATCCGGATGACCAGGTTCACTACGACTACGACTGGTCCATGCAGGATGGCCAGCCGGTGTTGAACAGCATCGAAACCGTGGACTGGCTCGATCAAAACGTACAGGGCGGAATCCGGGCGGCCGACACCGACTGGTTCGATGTAATCACCCGCAACGGGTTGAGCACCGAGAACAACCTCTCCCTCTCAAGCGGCGGTGAAGATTACAGCCTGCTGGCTGCTGTTGGCCACAATTACCAGAAGGGAGTCGTCAAGTTTAATGATTTTGAACGGTACACCTTCCGCCTGAACTCATCGATGGACCTGCTGGACGGCAAATTAACCATCGGAGAAAACATGCAGCTGGCACGAAGCGAACAAACACCCTTTTCCGACTACGTGTTCGGCGGAAACCCGCTAAGTACGGCAACCCTGCTGCACCCCATCATCCCGGTATATGCCGAAGATGGCAGTTTTGCCGGTCCCATCGGGGGCGGGCTGTCCGACCGGCTGAACCCGCTGGCCACGGCCACGTTCCAGAAGGACGATCAAAATGAGATCCGTTCGGTATATGGGAACCTGTACGCGGATTTGAATATCACGGATAACCTGGAATTCAGCACAAATTTTGCGGTCGACTATGACGAGGAGATCCAGACGGTAACGCTCGAGGAGTTCAACATCGGGTTTCTTTCCCGGGATCCCAACAGGCTGGTGGAAGATAACCGGACCACCTCAAACTGGACCTGGTACAACACCCTCAATTACGCTGTGGATTTCGGCGATCACAGCGCGGATATACTGGCCGGTATTGAGGCAACCCGCAGCAGTACCGACTTCCTTTCGGCCGAACGGCAGGATTTCCTGCTTGAAACCGACAATTTCTGGCAGTTCGATGCGGGTACCGGTCCCATGAGTGTCTCCGGCACATCTACGGGATTCCGGCTGCTGTCCTACTTTTCCAAAGTCAACTATGACTACGCCAACCGGTACCTTGCCACCGCCACATTCCGGTATGACGGATCCTCCCGTTTCGGGGAAGACAAGCGATTCGGATTTTTCCCGGCCTTTTCCGCGGGATGGCGGGTCTCCAACGAAGAGTTCTTCCGTAACAGCGAGAGCCTTGCATTCATATCGGACCTGAAAATACGGGCCGGAGTCGGCAGAATGGGGAACCAGCGCATCGACAATAACGCTCCGTTTGCGTTCTTTACCCCCGCCTACGGTACCGCACGGTTTCTCTGCTGCGGTGCGTTCGGCCGGCCCACCGGCACCGCATACGCCCTTTCAGGCCAGCAAACCGGTGAGCTCCCTTCCGGGGTAAAACAGGTACAGCGGGCCAATCCCAACCTGAACTGGGAGGAGACCGACGAACTCAATATCGGTCTTGATGTCGGTTTGTTTGACCAGCGCATCACCGGTTCTTTCGATTATTTCCTGCGGGAAACCCGTGACATCCTGGTGCTGCCGCCCCGCCTGGCCGTACTCGGGGAAGGCGCCGACAAATGGGAAAACGGGGCCACCATGGAAAACAAGGGGTGGGAACTCACTCTCGGATACAATAATGATGCCGGCGACATCGGCTATGGCTTCAACGCCTCTTTTTCATCATCCAGCGATGAAGTGACCTTTGTGCCCGAATCTGTGGTTCGCGACTTTCCCGGCAACGTGGAAAAAACGATCATCGGGCGCTCCATAACCGCGAATTTCGGATATGTCGCCGACGGCATTTTCCAAAATCAGCAGGAAGTGGACAACCACGCCGACCAACCGGGCAAGGGCGTGGGCCGACTGCGCTTTAAAGACCTGAACGGCGACGGGGTGATCAATACCCTCGACCAGGATTGGCTTGGCAATGAATCGCCGGACCTGGAGTACGGCTTCCAGGGGAACGTCAGCTACAAGCAGTTTACGCTCTCATTCTACCTGCAGGGGGTATACGGGGTAGACCGCTTTAATCCGGTAAAATCCAGGGTCTTCTACGGTGCGGGCACCCACTCCGGGGAGAATTTGCTCACCATGGCGCTTGATGCCTGGACCCCGCAGAATACCGATTCCGATATTCCGGCGCTCTCCCTGGACGACGCCAACAATGAATCCCGGATGTCCACTTTCATGATCGAAGACATGTCATACCTGAAACTCCGAAATGTTCGGGTTGAGTACACCCTGCCCGTTGATCTGCAGCAAAGACTCGGGTTGCGCAATGCGCGGGTCCACGTAACCGGCGGTGAGCTGTTCACCATCTCTTCGAGTGACTTTTCCACCGGTGGTGACCCTGAAAATCCCGGATCGTTTTACCCATTGCCCCGAACATTCACGTTCGGCTTCAACGTGGCGATATAATCAGGAAATGTGAAATTTCATAATGCTAAACAAGGTAGAAATTATGTTTTCATTTAAACTTAGATCATTTGTTTTGGTAACCGCAGTTAGCGCCCTGTTCGTGCTGCTCTCCGGCTGCGAAGGGTTCCTGGACTACGAACCCAAGGGCGTGGTCAACGAGTCGGACATCAGTGGTGCTGACGGTATTGAGCGACTGACCACTGCAGCCTACGCCTCGCTCGGCAACTCCGACTGGCTGTTCTCCTTCGAATCCAACTGGCTGTACGGAAGCGTGCGGTCTGATGACGCCTACAAAGGAGGGGGAGCCCTGAGTGATCAGGCCGAAATGGACTGGTATGAACGGTTTGTCTTTATCAGGGAAGACATGGGGTATCAACACCGGGCGTGGCAGGCGCTGTACCAGGGGATCGAACGGGCAAACCTGGCGCTGCGAAAAATCAACGAGCTGGAGGTGCAGGACCAGTCGTATCCCCTGCAGGAACGCATCGCGGAAATGCGTTTTCTCCGGGCTCACTTCTACTTCCGCCTGGTCATCCTGTTTAAACAGGTGCCGTGGATTGATGAAACGGTGAGTCCCGACGCCGTACAGGAGATCTCCAACACCGAGTTTTCACGAGATGAGCTGCTGGATAAAATTGCCGCAGAATTCCAGTTTGCAAAGGACAACCTGCCCGACGAGCAGCAGGATGTCGGCCGGGCCAGTGCCGTAGCCGCAGCCGCCTACCTGGCACGTACCCGCCTGTACCAGGCCTATGAACAGGATGAAAATCACAATGTGGTCAACATCAACCAGGAGCGGTTAAACCAGGTAATTGCCGAAGCCGATTATATGATCGATTCCGGCAAACACGCCCTGTTCGATGATTACGGCAAAAACTTCATCACCGAATACGACAACGGACCCGAATCGGTGTTTGCGATTCAACACTCCTTTGACGACGGAACGGCCCAGGGCGGCAGGATGAATTACGAGCACGGGCTGAACTACAACATGGCGCAGGAATACGGCTGCTGCTGGTTCCACATTCCCAGCCACAACCTGGTCAACGCGTTTAAGACCGACGAAAATACCGGATTGCCCCTGTTCGACACCTTCAATGACCAGATGGTCAGCGATACCGATCCGAACGCCTACCTTCAGCAGACCTTTGACCCGCGCCTGAGTCACACCGTGGCCATTCCCGGCCATCCGTTCAAGTACGACTCGGACTGGCTCTACAGCGAAGGCTGGGCGCGGCAGCCGGAACTCTACGGGCACCACTCCACCATGAAAGAGGTGCAGCACCCCGATCAGCCGGGTACCCAGTCCTGGGGTCCATTCTGGGGAAGCGCCAAAAATGTGGATGTCATCCGCTACTCCGACGTGCTGCTGATGAAGGCGGAAGCCCTCATCGAGCTGGGACGCCAAGACGAGGCGCTGCCGCTGATTAACATGCTCAGGAACAGGGCCGCCAACAGCACGGACATGGTCCGGTATTCCGACGGGTCCGCACCGGCCGACTACAACATCGAACCGTACCAGGATGGAGTCAATATCACCTGGACCCAGGAAAACGCCCGGGAAGCCCTTCGATGGGAGCGCAGGCTTGAGTTTGCCATGGAAAGCTGGCGCTTTTTCGACCTGGTTCGCTGGGGAATTGCGGAAGAAGTACTCAATGATTACTTCGAGGTGGAACAGCAACGGCGTGGATATCTCCGGGAAGCGCGCTTCGACGCCAACAAAAATGAATACCTGCCGATTCCGCAGCAGGAGATCGTGTTAAGCGAGGGCCTTTATGAACAGAATCCCGGGTACTAAATGAATATCGAATATTGATCAGGGAATAAAGAATATCGAAGGGTCCGGCAAGCCTTCGGATATTCGGCATTCCCTGTTCGATATTCATCATGCAATTAGTTCTGCGTAAGACCTGCTCCCCTCTTTACCCGGTTGAATTTGACCGAGGAGTAGCAACAATGAATGCCTTTTATTATGGAAATAACTGCACATACATCGAATACCCGGGTACGCCTTCTTTTTATCTGTATGGCGTCACTGGTGTTCCAGTTCAACACATATGCACAGGAAACTGAAGAACAGCCCGATTACACATCCGATGTTCCCAAATACAGCTTACCGAACACGCTCGAAGCCCAGGAAGAGGCGCTTGAAAAAAATCCGATGATGCAGCATTTCGCGAAATCACGCGAGCAGCTTTCATGCGATCCATACCGACCGTTTTACCATTTTGTGAATCCGGAAGGAAATTTGAACGATCCCAATGGGCTGGCGTTCTGGAACGGCAACTGGCACCTGTTCTACCAGGCCTATCCGCCGGAAGACCCGCGCCAGCACTGGGGACATGCCGTCAGCAAGGACCTGGTGCACTGGCGCGATCTGCCGCTGGCGATCTATCCCGGGCCGGAACGCGCCTCCTATTCGGGTTCGGCCTGGGTGGAGGATGATCGCGTAATTGCCATGTATCACGGTCCCCGGGCCGGCAATATGGTGGCGATATCGGAAGATCCGCTGCTGCTGAACTGGGAAAAGGTAACCGGCAAGGCGGTAATCTCCATCGATGACTCCACCGGATTTCCCCTGCCCTACGCGGTGTACGATCCCAACATCTGGAAAAAGGACGGGGTCTACTACTCCATCTCGGGCGGCAGGGCCGCTGAAGCTCCGGCCGGCAAACCGATCCCAAGGGGATACCTGTTTCGGTCCAACGACCTGGAACATTGGCAGTATATGCACTCGTTTGTAGAGGATGACCACTTTACCATGATCGGTGACGACTACGCCTGTCCCTATTTCTGGCCGATCGGCGACAAGTATATCATGCCCTTTTACAGCCATATGAGCGGTGGGCAATACCTGCTCGGGGCGTACGACAAGGAGCGGGATAAATTCAGGGCAACGGATCACGGGTATTTCAATTTTGGTCCCTCCACCCCGGCTGGGGTACATGCCCCCTCGGCCACACCGCTGGGAGAAGACGTTATCGTCATTTTCAATATGAACCCGGCCTATCCCACTGAAGGATGGAACCAGATCATGACCCTGCCCCGCAGGCTCTCGCTCACCGACGGGGGCAAACTGGGTATAGAACCGGCCGGCGATATCGAGTCGCTGCGCTATCATCACCGGCGGGTAGATCCGATGACGCTCTCCGCCAATGAAGAGATTGTACTTGATGCCGTCGAGGGGAATGCCATGGAGATAATGGCGGAGATCGATCCACAAGACGCTCCGATGGTGGAGATCAATGTGCTGCGTTCACCGAACAAGGAGGAATACACCCGGATCGCCCTCTTCCCATACCGCGGCTACAGCGATGGGCGGAACTACTGGAGAGAACGCGGCGAAGCACCTCCAAACAAAGAACGGCAGCCCCGAAAAAGCATTCTGACGCTTGAAACCTCCTACTCCTCCATATTGCCCGAAGCCGAATCGCGCGCCCCGGAGACCGCCCCCTTCCCGCTGGAAAAGGGAGAGACGATCGAACTCAGGATTTTTATCGATAAAAGCGTGGTCGAGGTCTTTGTCAATGGCATCCAGGCGGTGGCGGCGCGGGTGTACCCCGGACTGGAGGAAAGCATTGGGGTTTCGCTGCGCTCTCAGGGACAGCCGAGCAGGCTCCTGTCACTGGATGCCTGGCAGATGAAAAAAACATGGGAAATTACACGCGATGAATGGCATAAGAAACCGGTTTGGCGCTGACTTTCCGACATACCAACTGCTGTACTGATATTATCAGGGAACTATCCCATAGGTGTCGCAGCTCTGTCCCTCGACTATCCCGTGTTGCGGCACCTTCCCAATGTTCCAACAACATAAAGTGGCAAAATATGCCTGATCCTGAACTCAACAATGGGTGAATTATGAAAATAACAGCTGTTTCGATTGTACTTGTATTCATGACGTTACCGGTACTTGCACAACAGACGACCCGCCAGATCCGGGTGGAAAGCGCAGATCGATTCCTGAACATTCCTGTTCAGGGATGGAGCAGTGACGTTGAGGGAAATCAGCAGATGATGCGCATCATCCATGACGGTGAGGTACTGGATGAGTTTTCCCTCACCCTTGCCGACGGAGATCCCGACTGGTGGGCATTCTTTTCCGTTGAACCGTATCGTGGGGAAACGATCACGGTCGAGCTGGACACTCCGGCTGCCGGTACCGGCCTGGACCAGGTATACGCGGATTCTGTTTATCCGGGACACGACGGGATATACAACGAACGCTACCGCCAGCAGGTGCACTTCTCTTCCCGGCGCGGGTGGAACAACGACCCGAACGGGCTGATCTGGTATAACGGCGAGTGGCACCTCTTTTACCAGCACAACCCTTACGGCTGGAGCTGGGGAAACATGCACTGGGGACACGCCGTAAGCACCGACCTGGTACACTGGAAGGAGCTGCCGGACGCCCTCTATTCCCCGGACCACGATCATATGGCGTTCTCCGGTGGCGCGGTCGTGGATCCACAAAACACGTCCGGTTTTCGCCGGAATGGGGTGGATCCGCTAATCGCCACCTATACCCGGACCGGATCCGGGGAACACCTGGCGCTCAGTTACGATAACGGACGAACATTCGAGGAATACGAGGGCAATCCCGTGGTGGAGCACCGCGGACGTGATCCCAAAGTGTTTTGGTACGAGCCCGGCGGGCACTGGGTGATGATCGTGTACAGCGAATCACAGACACGCCAGCTTA
Organism: Balneolaceae bacterium; assembly: GCA_033722415.1. Taxonomy (GTDB): domain Bacteria; phylum Bacteroidota; class Rhodothermia; order Balneolales; family Balneolaceae; genus JAMQKA01. Next base: position 23,224 of record JAWVZC010000003.1, read on the forward strand.
AAACCGGCGAAACAGTGCGTCACTACCAGCACTCGATCTACACCTCCCCCAACCTGAAAGAGTGGACCTACCGGTCGGGAGTCACCGACTTTTTTGAATGCCCGGAGCTTTTTGAACTGCCGGTGCAGGGAGAACCCGGGATCAGCAAATGGGTGATGTACGACGGGGACGGGAAATACGTCGTGGGTACGTTTGACGGCAAAACATTTACAGTGGAGCAGGACCTGAGGCAATATGACCACGGCGGCGACTTCTACGCCTCCCAAACCTTCAGCAACGTCCCGGAGGACGATGGCCGGCGGATCCAGATCGGCTGGTTCCAGACAGAGACTCCCTACCAGCCGTTCAACCAGAGCATGACATTTCCCACCGAACTGAAACTCAAAAAAACGGATGCGGGGTACCTGCTTGCCCCCCGGCCGATCCGGGAGATTGGAACACTGCACAAACGAAGTTTTCGGGTAGAAAACCGGGTGCTCAGCGACACCACCATACGCTCCCCGATCCGGGGCGATCAGCTTCATATTATTGCCGAACTTGATAAAGGGGAAGCCACCCGGTTCGGCTTGAATGTGAACGGCTATGAGCTAACGTACAACCTTCTGAGAAGTACCCTGAACGACACCTTCTTCCCGACCGGTAAATCCCTGAAGTTCGAACTGATCGTAGACCGCATGGGCATTGAAATCTTCGTCAATGACGGGGAGCTATATTTTGCAGAGCAGTATAACTCTGTTGACACCGGGCACGTGGTTGAATTATTTTCCCGCGGACATGGATCTTCCGCATTACTGGTTAACTCATTTGAAGTCCAAGAACTGTCATCGATCTGGGAGTAACGGTTCCGGTTACTGTTGTAAACGTATTGCACGACATTGAAGACGGAAATATGAATGAACCGAAACACATGTTTACCTATTCACCCTAAAAACCACGAGCATGCAGAACGTACATACTTTCACCGCGATTTGTTTACTGGCACTTTCAGTATTTGTGGCCGGCGCCTGCGGCGGCGGGCAGCAAGATCAGGCAGAAGAAACACCGCCACAGGAAACAGCCTACGATGAGCCGTACCGCCTGCAGTACCACTTTTCACCGCAGGAAAACTGGATGAACGATCCCAACGGCCTGGTCTACCACGACGGGGAGTACCACCTGTTTTACCAGCACAACCCGTTCGGCAATACCTGGGGACATATGAGCTGGGGACACGCCGTCAGCACCGACCTTGTTCACTGGGAGCACCTTCCGGTGGCCCTGGAGGAGGAAAACAACATCATGATATTCTCGGGCAGCGCCGTGGTGGACCACAACAACACCAGCGGCTTCGGCAGCACCGACAATCCCCCGATGGTGGCGATCTATACCGGGCATCACACCGACCGGGACCTGCAGGACCAGCGCATCGCCTACAGCACCGACAACGGCCGATCGTGGACCAAGTATGAAGGCAATCCCGTTCTAGACGAGGGGATGGAAAATTTTCGGGATCCCAAGGTAATCTGGCACGAGCCCAGCCGCCATTGGATCATGGTGGTGGCCCTGCCCACCGAGTACAAGGTACGGTTTTACGGCTCCGACAACCTGAAAGAGTGGAACCTGTTGAGCGAGTTCGGTCCATCCGGAGCTACCGGCGGCATCTGGGAGTGTCCCGACCTGTTTGAGCTGCCCGTGGACGGCAATCCCGACCAGACAAAATGGGTGCTGCAGGTGGATCTGAACCCGGGCGGTCCGTTTGGCGGTTCCGGCTCCCAGTATTTTATCGGGGAGTTTGACGGGAACACTTTTACGCAGGATCCCGAAACCGAAGGCCAGACGCGCTGGGTGGATTTCGGCAAGGATTTTTACGCGGTACAGTCGTACGCCAATATTCCCGAAGATGACGGTCGGCGCATCTGGATCTCCTGGATGAACAACTGGCAGTATGCCGAGCAGATTCCCACCCATCCCTGGCGCAGTTCCATGACCATTCCACGGTCCCTCAGTCTCCAGACGTTTGATGACGGCATCCACCTGGTTCACCAGCCCGTTGCGGAATTGCAGCAGCTCAGAAATACTGCGCACCAGCTCGGCGAGCAAACCATAGACGGGGAATTGAACCTGCTGGAAGAAGCGGGAGTCAGGGGTAACCAGCTGGAAATTGTGGTCCGATTTAATCCCGGTAACGCAAATACCTTCGGCCTGAAGGTTGCACAGGGCGAAAACGAGGAAACACTGATCGGTTACGACACCGGGGCGGGTCAACTGTTCGTAGACCGCACCAATTCAGGGAATACATCGTTTAACGAGCAGTTCGCAGGCGTGCACCGCGCCCCCCTCAGCCCGCTTGACGGGGAGATAACGATACATATTTTTATAGATCGTTCCTCCGTCGAGGTGTTCGGCAACAACGGGCGGGTGGTGATCACCGATCGTATTTTCCCCTCCGAGGGTAGTGACGGAATTTCACTATATTCCACCGGCGGTTCCGCCCGGCTGCTGCAGCTGGAAGCCTGGCAGTTAGACTCGGTCTGGAACTGAACGGTAACCAAAACGCAATAACACGGGATATTTTGGGATGATAAAAACAAAATCGATACTGGTGTCGGTCATCGCCGCCTCGCTGGCCGGCTTCCTGTTTGGCTTTGATACCATCGTGATATCGGGGGCCGATCGGCCCATCCAGCAACTTTGGAATACCAGCGACCTGTTCCACGGTACCTTCATCATGTCGATGGCCCTTTGGGGAACGGTCGTCGGGGCGCTGTTCGGCGGGGTGCCGTGCGACAAGCTGGGACGAAAACGAACACTGTTCTGGATCGGTATCTTTTACCTGGTCTCGGCCCTCGGTTCGGCCCTGGCCACCGGCCCCTACATGTTTTCGTTCGCCCGGTTCCTGGGCGGGCTTGGCGTGGGTGCCTCGTCGGTGGCGGCTCCCATCTATATCTCGGAGATCACGCCAGCCGGCAACCGCGGCCGCCTGGTGGCTTCCTACCAGTTCAACATTGTGTTCGGTATTCTGGTGGCGTATATCTCAAACTACCTGATCGGGGAGTATTTCGGTGTCAACGCCTGGCGCTGGATGCTGGGCGTGGAGGCCATTCCTGCCGCGATCTACTCCCTGTTTGTACTGGGAGTGCCCAACAGCCCGCGCTGGCTGGCCCTCCGCAGAAACGACGAAGAAGGGGCTCGCAAGATCCTGAAACAGCTGAATCCCACCGAGGATATCGAGCTGCTGCTCCAGGAGATAAAAAGTTCGGGAAAACGGGCCAGCAGTCGCGAATTTCTTACGAAAAAGTACAGCTTCCCGATCATACTGGCCTTCCTGATCGCATTTTTCAACCAGTTTTCCGGGATTAACTTCGTACTCTACTACGCCCCGCGCATATTTGAGCAGGCCGGCCTGGCTGCTACCGAGGTCCTGGGAGCCTCGGTACCGATCGGAATCGTCAACCTGCTGTTCACCATTCTCGGCATGTACCTGATCGACAAGGTGGGGCGCAAACAGCTGATGTACTACGGTTCATTCGGCTATATCGCCTCGCTTTCCGGCGTATCCTGGGCCTTTTTTACCGGCGCCGAAGGCGGTGTCGTGGTGTTTTTCGTAAGTGCCTTTATCGCCTCCCACGCCATCGGACAGGGAGCGGTCATCTGGGCCTTTATCTCGGAGATTTTTCCCAACGCAGTGCGCGACTACGGGATGTCGCTCGGTTCCGGGACCCACTGGGTGTGCGCCGCCATCATCACCCTGCTGACCCCGACCGTGCTCAGCACCTTTTCGGGCGGCACCATATTCGCATTTTTCGCCTTCATGATGGTCCTGCAGCTGCTGTTCGTATGGAAACTGATGCCGGAAACCAAGAACAAAACGCTGGAGGAACTGGAGAAGGAGCTGCTGCCGGAAAATGTCGAATTTAAAGAGGAGTGGAAATGAGCGAATTAATTTTGATCTGTTGCAACGCCCAACATCTGAGGTATGAGTAATCACGAACGCATATTGTGCATCGGCGAAATCCTTTGGGATTCCCTGCCCTCGGGTCTCTACCTGGGCGGCGCGCCCCTTAACGTATCATACCACCTAAACCAGTTCGGTATCGAATCCACCATCGCCAGCCGGGTGGGAGATGACCGGCTCGGCCGGGAAGCCATCCGCCGTATCAAACGCATGCAGATGGCCACCGACCAGATCCAGTGTGACGGTGAGCATGAAACCGGGTTTGTAGGGGTAGAACTTAGCGCTGACGGCGACCCGGAGTACGATATAATTCAGCCCGTTGCATGGGACTTCATCGAACCCACCGCTTCCCTGAGGACACTGGCCACGCAGTGCTGGGGCGTGGTGTTCGGCTCCCTGGCCCAGCGAAATGCGGTGAGCCGGAATACGATTCGAACGCTCTGGGAGATGGATATTCGCAAGATACTGGATATGAATCTCCGCCGCCCCTATGTAGACCGGGAGATCGTCTACGAGTCTCTCTCGGTTTCCGACATTGTAAAGATGAACGAGGAGGAACTGAACCAGCTCAAGGAGTGGTACAATCTTTCGGGAGGAGCACGCCGGTCCGCCGAACAGGTGGCAGACCGTTTCGGCTGTTCGGTGGTTTGTGTGACACGCGGGGCCAACGGGGCCGAAATTTTTCGTGATGGACAGTGGCATGAACACAAGGGATTCCCCACCAAGGTCAAGGATGCCGTTGGCGCGGGCGATGCGTTTCTCGCCGCCCTGCTCTACGGCATTTACAGTGACAGTGAAACCGAAGAACTCTTAACACTTGCAAATGCCACCGGCGCATTCGTCGCACAAAAGGATGGCGCCACCCCGGCCTACCGGATGCGCGATATCCTGGACGAGATCGAGGAGAGGTGACGGGAGAACAACTTGTTAACGAGTCCCGGTAGTTTCTAAGAATTTTGTGAGAGGACCACTCCGTGAACTCCCGTGACACTTCTTTCTTTTTCTTCAAATCTGTATGTTGGACTTCCTACCTCGAAAGTCACTAATACCTCTTTTCACTGCCCGAGGTGTTCCTTTTTGCATGAATAAAATCCGATAGTATTTGTCACTTAAGAACGCGAAACCTCAGAAAATCCCTGTAACTGATCTTGAAAAAACACCTTGGTGTGGATAAGTATTGGCCCTCCCTAGGAGCCTCGTGAAATTAAAATCTGGATGTAAGATTTCTGGTGAGTTTTTTCGTTTTATCATCATTGATAAAATGAACACCCATTAGTGGATCATACAAAGTTAGGTTGTAAACTGTGGCCTTTTTTTGTGCATAAGGGAACCGAATAAATGCACGATTTTTGATTACTTAGCTAAGTCCCTGGCTTAGTTGTACACGACAAAAGCTCCTGATTTATTGATAACCAATGAGTTTCTATAGGTGTGAGGATGACCTATTCAAGTTCGCTAGCGTCCCATTCCTACATCTGATCCGGGGCTGAAATGCCCAGTATGCCCAGCCCGTTGGCGAGTACCTGGGCCACGGCTGCTGCCAGGGCGGTGCGCGCCTGCATCAGCTCTTGCGGCTCACCAAGAATCCGGCAATCATGATAGAAGCGGGTGAAATCAGAGGCCAGATCGTCCAGGTAGTTAATTAACCGGTGGGGTTCGCAGGCCGCAGCAGCACTCTCGATCATCTCCGGAAAACGGATCATCGTCTTGATCAGCTGCGTTTCGGCGGAATGAGTCAGCAGATCGAGTGTGGGTGGCTCGTTAAAAGTATATTCCTCTTCCACCTTCCACAGAATGCTCTTGATCCGTGCGTGGGCGTACTGCAGGTAGTAGACCGGGTTCTTTTCACCAGCTTCCTTGGCCTCGGCGATATCGAACTCCAGGTGTGTGTTGGGATCACGCATCAGGAAGAAAAAACGGGTAACATCGGACCCCACCTCGTCCATCAGTTCGTCCAGCGTCACGAAGTTGGCCTTCCGGGTGCTCATCTTAAACGGCTTGCCCGCTTTGACCAGCGTTACAAACTGGTAGACGACCACATCCACTTTCGATGCGTCATACCCCAGCGCTTCGATACCGGAGATCACATCGGGGTAGGTGGCTATGTGGTCGGCCCCGAAAATGTCGATGCAGCGGTCGTAACCGCGGTCCAGCTTGTTGGCGTGGTAGGCGATGTCGGGCAGCCGATAGGTCGGTTCCCCGCTGCTTTTCACCAGCACCGTGTCTGTATCTTTGCCGAATTCCGTGGTTTTGAACCATGTGGCCCCGTCCTTGTCATAGGCCAGGTTCTTTTCCCGGAACGCTTCCACGGTATTGTCGATAGAGCCATCTTCGTAGAGCGTGTGCTCGTTGAAAAATGAATCCATCCGGATGTTCATCCGTTCCAGGGTCTGCTGGATATCTTCAAAAATCAGCTCCTCAGCTTTCTCCTTAAAGGGCGTCACGTCCTCGCATTCCGCCAGCTCGTCGCCGTTTTCTGTAACAAGGGCCCGTGCAATGTCACGGATATATTCCCCCTGGTAACCATCAGTCGGGAAGTCGGCCTCAAGGCCCAGTTCCTGAAGGTAACGCGCCCGCACGCTCTCCCCGAGCACCCGCATCTGCCGGCCGGCGTCGTTGAAATAGTATTCACGGTCGACCTCCGCACCGGTCCACTCCAGCAAGCGGGCGATGGTGTCACCAAGCACTGCGTTGCGTCCATGCCCCACGGTCAGCGGGCCTGTGGGATTGGCACTTACAAATTCCACGAGCATCTTCTGACCGGCCCGGGTATCAGTCCGGCCGAACGTATCAGCCCGTTTGAGTATGTCCTGCAGTTCATTATAGAGATAATCTTGGGCATACCGGAAATTGATGAATCCGGGACCAGCGATCTCCACCGCCTCGATTCGTCCGGAATCATATTCCAGCTGTTCGACAATCTGCCCAGCTATCTTGCGGGGATTGTTTCGCAGGAGACGTGCCAGCATCATTGCGATATTGGTGGCGGCATCGCCGTGTTCCGGCTGGTTGGGTTTCTCGATCTCGATCTCCTCGGGCCACTCCTCCTCGGAAAGATCGAACTGGTTCAGCGATTCACGTATGATAGCACGCAGGTATTCCTTCATTCACTTACACTTACACTCTGTTTGCCTTTTTATGAAGCGCAAATATAACGGTTTTGACTATCGAATATCGAACATCGAACAAGGAATTACGAAAGATGAAGTTATTTTCTTTTTTCTAAATTTGATCTGGCTGTTGCAATACTAGTAACGAAAATTGAGATGAGTTCGTCATTCTCCTTTATCGCGGTCTCAATCAATTCTATGCTTTCAGTTAATGGGTTTCTTAAAATAATCTTCAGGCAAACCTGGGTTTCTCTCAACTCCTTAAGGCCAATTTTTAATTTGTGTATAAAATCTTTTCTCGACTCTGCACTTTGAGCTTCAGCATATTGAAATGCCGGTGCTGTACCAGATCGAAGTAACTGTTTCGCAAAGTGTCTGCCTGCGGGAGTACCCGGTAACAGTTCGACAATCTTTAAAATTACCAATGAAAATTCGATCAATCTTTCTTCAAGATTATATTTTTTTTCATTTTCCATAACCTGGCATAATGAATTTCAATATTCTCATATCCCGTGTTCGATATTCGATATTCATTCGATAACGCCCTTGGCGCGGAGGCTGGTGTAGTGGTCGCCGGCGATGATGATGTGATCGTCCAGGGGAATGCCGAGCAGCCTGCCCGACTCGGCAATGCGTTTTGTGAGCCTCACATCGGCCTTCGATTCCTTGTGATTGCCGCTGGGATGATTATGCAGCACCAGGATGCTCTGGGCCTCGTTGAGGATCGCCTGGCGCATCACCTCGGCGGGATCGACGATCGTTGCCGTTGACCCGCCGCTGCTGATTTTCTGGTAGCCCGTCAGGTATTTGGCGTTGTTCAGAAAAGCCACGATAAAGGTTTCTTTGGTAAGGTCGCGCAGCTTGGGACTGAAATAGGCCACCGCGTCCTGCGGGGAAGTGATCTGGAGCTGATCGCCCAGCGAAGCCACCTGGATACGCCGTGAAAGCTCGAATACCGCCTCCAGGGTGAGCGCCTTGACCTTGGCTATACCGGGAATCACTTTCAGATCCTGCCAGCTTTTGCGGGCCAGGTTCCGGAGCCCGTCAAAATGGTCGAGCAGGGCCTGGCACATCTGAATAACATTCATCTCGCGGCTGCCGGTGCGCAGCAGAATGGCCAGCAGCTCGGCATCCGACAGGCTCTCCCCCCCGTAGTTCATCAGCTTTTCCCGCGGCTGCTCATCGGGCCGCATCTCCTTGACGGTGCGGTTGCGAAATCGATCGGCTTGAAACGTTTCCTGCTGCTCTTTTTCACGCTTTCCTGAGTGCTCTTTTTTGGTCATGGTTTTGTACCCCTCTTTGTTGCCGGTTGTTCCACTTTCTACCTAACCATATTGAGAGGATTGACAACCGATCCTTACAAAAAAATTGGGAGACACCCGAACGACATCGAGCCCAAACACGAATGAATACGCGAATGAAGAACGATCACCGATAGAATCACCGGCTGGAGAATAACGAATAGCGAATGTCGAACAAGGAATTATGAAAGCTGATGAGATAAAGGATCATGGATCAGGGATGAGAGAAATGTTGCAGGGTGTTATTTTGGCATTTGGTCTCTTCGCTTTGAAATACCTCCCTTTACACTCCTCCTGTGTGAACATGCGCGGTTGGGGTGGGTAAAATCAACCCTATGCAATCGCCCGATTTTAAACGGTTAGTCGTCATCCGGTCCGCCCATGAGGGGTTCGTTCGGGGCGCGGATGCTGGCATTGGGCAAGCCTTCCGGGTAGTTCTCTTTCGCCATCTCCAGGGCTTCGATCACCATCTCCAGGTGCATCTGTTTCGACTCCTCGTAAAATTCCCGGGCCTCGTGGCTCAGTTTCGGCTTGCCGTGCAGCGGGCGGTCGCTCACGCACAGCAGGGTGGCGTTCGGGATGCGGTAGCGATACCCGTTTGTGGCCACCGTGGCCGATTCCATATCGATGGCGATGCTTCGGCTCATATGGATCTCCTCGACGGTGCGCCGTTTGATGAACTCCCAGTTCCGGTTGGAGGTGGTGTAGACTGTTCCCATCCGGTGGTTGCGGTTGTACTTGTCGAGCACCTCTTTCAGGTACACATTCAGCAGGTAGTTCGGGGTGATCGGGATGTTGAGCGGCAGGATGTCGTCGAGCACACCATCGGCCCGCAGAAATCCGGTGGCCAGCACAAAGTCACCGATCCCCTGGTGGTTGCGCAGTCCCCCGCAGTGTCCTACCATCACCATGGCGTCGGGCCGCAGCACCGCCACGTGATCGGTTATCGTCTTGGCATTGGAGGGCCCCACCCCGATGTTTACCAGCGAAATGCCTTTGTGATCGGGCAGCACATGGTGGTAGGCCGGCATCTGTACGCCGCCGCGGTCGGGCTTGATGCAATCGGGATACTTCTGGTGAAATACCTCCACGTGCATATCATAGTTTGTAAACAGGATATACCGCTGGAAATGCTCCGGCCTTGTGCCGGTGTAGTGCTCCAGCCGGTTCAGTGAGATATCGATCCGTTCCGGGCTGAACAGAAACAGCTTTTTCTGGGTGATATCCCATTCATCCTCATCGGTGTTGTCAAGCAGTGTGGGGTCATCCATCGGCACAATCTTGCGCGAGGGTTTGATTTTGATGTAGGCCCCGCGTTCAGCCAGTTTGGTAAGCTCACGCAGCAGGTACCACCGGTAGGCCCGCGGCCGTGCCATCTCTCCGTCAATAACCGGGTTGTGCCGGGACCAGGACCGGCGCACCAATACCTTGGGATATTCTCCCTGATCATAAATATCTTCCATCAGGTCGCAGGCCTCCTTCATTTTCTGTTGAATGGATTCCTGCGGACCTAAATCTTCCTGATGGAACTCAAACTTTTTTTCAGTTGCAATCTCACTCATGGATACAAAACCGTTTTCCTTTACTATTGAACCGTGGTCTGTTGAACAGGAAAATAAGGAATATGAGACACCAATTTTCACTCTTTTACAGCGACGTTATCGCCTGGGGTCTGAAGACCATGAAGGAACGTTTTATGTGCTGGACGCCCCCGACTGGGTCAATGTGATTGCCATTACCAGTGAAAACGAGGTCGTTTTGGTGGAACAGTATCGCTTTGGTGTAGATAACCCCTCCCTGGAAATTCCGGGGGGCGTGTGCGATCCCGGGGAATCTCCGCTGGAAACCGCCCGCCGTGAGCTGCAGGAGGAAACCGGATTCCGGTCGGAGCACTGGACCGGGCTCGGAAAGGTGTCTGCCAACCCCGCCATCATGAACAACCACAATCACTTTTTTCTGGCCGAACAGTGTACGCGCGACGGGGAGATGAACCTCGACCACCATGAACGCATCGAGGTTCATACCCTGCCCTACCCTGAATTCCTAGAGCGGGTCCGGGACGGAACCATCGACCACGCGATTGTGGTGGCCGCGGTGGCCAGGCTGTTGCTGCGAAAATCTCTTTCCGGCTAACACGGGAAGGGTTGACAAAATTCGGGTCAGAGTTCTCGAGATGCCGGTCGGATGACGATAGCGGGAATGTATAGTGGCGGGATTCGCTTGTCCGGCAATACCCGCTAGCTACTGTTGCAGTCGAACGCTATATGATAGCAGACCGGTTGCTCCCACCGTACTTATTATGTAGCAGCAAATCATTGTTCTTAGATTTCCATGTCGACGGAAGCTTCGTACATGGAACAGAACAGCGGTTGGGATCTTCGAAAATCCGTTCATCATCGTTATCGCAGTTCAATAACACCGAAATACGGGGGGCATAACCTCATTCGAAGTCGAATTGTGGCTGCAAAAAGAAATTGCAGTATCAAAATGAGGGCGTTATTATATACGGTATTCGCAAAATTTCAGATTGGTTGGAAACGATACGGCGGCAAATCGTATTTAATATCCTTCCCCGCTGATAACACGGGAAGAACCAACCTGATCGAGGAACATCTTATGATTACAACCGGAGATAAAATAGAAACCGATTTTACGCTCAGCATTGTCGAAGAGGGCGATGAGAAGGAAGTAGCCTTTAACGAGCTTCTTGACCGACCGACGATCGTTTCGGTGTATATGCGAAACAATACCTCGGGATGCGACAAGCAGAACAGGAGTCTCGCCGAGCATGCCGACTGGTTCGATGAGAAAGGATACAATCTCGTAGCCGTCAGCAAAGACAGTTGCGGTTCCCACAAAAACTACGCGGAAAAGCTCGGAATCAATTATATCCTGGCCTCCGACCCCGAATACAAGTTTGCGGAGGCGACCGATTCGATTGTGGAAAAAAAGATGTACGGGAACACCTATGAATCGCCCTCCCGCTCGGCCTATGTGATCGACACCGACGGCACCGTGTTGGGTGTTATTGAGAAGGTGAATACCAAGGCCCACGCCGAGGAACTGAAAGAGCTTATCGAGAACCTGTAGCACCATATTCAGAATTACCCTTTACCTATGAAATCGCTAGTAATTGTAGAGTCACCGACAAAAATCAAAACCCTCAAGAAGTACCTGCCGAAGGATTATATCATCGATTCTTCCATGGGACATATCCGGGATCTTCCCGCCTCCGCCAAGGAGGTGCCCTCAAAATATAAAAAAGAGGAGTGGGCCAATCTCGGGGTCAATACCGAAGAGGATTTTGAACCGCTCTACGTGATACCCTCCGGCAAAAAGAAAGTGGTCAACAAACTGAAAAAACTGCTTAAAAACGCTGACGAGCTGGTCCTGGCCACCGATGAAGACCGGGAGGGCGAGGCGATTTCATGGCACCTTGTAGATCTGCTGAAGCCGGATGTACCGGTAAAACGGATGGTATTTCGTGAAATCACGAAAGAGGCGATCCAGGATGCATTGGAAAACTTCCGGGATATCGATATGAACCTGGTTAATGCCCAGGAAACCCGCCGTATTATCGACCGGCTGGCAGGATACACCATTTCTCCCCTTCTTTGGAAAAAGATTGCACCGGGCCTCTCTGCAGGTCGCGTGCAGTCGGTAGCCGTACGATTCCTGGTGGAACGGGAGCGCGAGCGCATGAAGTTCCGATCGGCCCGGTACTGGGATCTGAAGGCGAAGCTCAGCAAACCGGATGACAGCGATATTTTCGAAGCCGACTTGGTTTACCTTGACGGCAAGCGGCTGGCATCGGGCAAAGATTTTGACGAACACACAGGAAAGCTCAAAAAACCGGAATCGGTGGTTCTGCTGGACGACAAGAAAGCCGGCCGGCTTCGCGATGACCTCGGGGAGGCCGACTGGACGGTTAGTGAAGTCAGGAAAAACCGGCAGAAGCGCAATCCCGCCCCGGCTTTTATCACCTCCACCCTGCAGCAGGAGGCCAACCGCAAGTTCGGATACTCGGCCAAGTACACCATGCAGATCGCTCAGAAACTCTACGAAAACGGCCTGATCACCTACATGCGTACCGATTCGGCCCGGCTCTCGGGACAGGCCATCAACGCGGCGCGTACTGCCGTGGAAGAGGAGTACGGCAAAGATTACCTGTTTGAACGCGTGCGCAACTACGGCGGCGGCTCCAAGGGTGCCCAGGAGGCCCACGAGGCGATTCGGCCGGCCGGCAGCAGGTTTACCAAACCGGAGAGGGCCGGCTTGAGCGGACCCGATTTTAAGTTGTATGACCTGATCTGGAAACGTACCATCGCCACACAGATGGCGGAAGCGGAGCTCGAGTTCACCAATGTCACGATCGAGGCCACTGCCAACGGCACAACGGCCGAGTTCAAAGCGAGCGGAAAAAAGATATTGTTCCCCGGTTTCTTCCGGGCCTACGTGGAGGGCAGTGACAACCCGGAGGCCTCCCTCGAAAACCAGGAAAATTTCCTACCGGAACTCACCGAGGGGGAACCGGTTGAAGAGCACGGGGTGGAACCGATCTCCCACGAGACAAAACCACCTGCCCGGTTCACCGAGGCCACGCTGGTCAAGGAACTGGAAAAGCAGGGGATCGGCCGACCGAGTACCTACGCCACGATCATCAGCACCATCCAGGATCGCGGCTATGTAGAAACTGACGGCAAAACACTGATCCCCACCTTTACCGCGTTTGCCGTAACCGAACTGCTGGAGCGGAATTTCCCCGAACTGGTCGACAGCGACTTTACCTCCGAAATGGAAAACAAGCTCGATAAAATCGCCCAGGGCCAGGGAGATCCGAAGGAGTACCTGACCCGGTACTACAAGGGCGATGACGGCCTGAAGGCGAAGGTGGAGTCTCGTGAGGACAAGATCGACCCACAGGAAGCCCGACAGCTTCACCTGCCGCTGAAAGATCTTGACAACATCGATGTGCTCGTCGGGCGGTACGGGCCCTATATCAAGTCAAAACGAAACGGCGATGAGGTAACCACTTCCATCCCGAACCAGTGGTATCCCAGCGATATTACCGTGGAAAAACTGGAGGAGCTCATCAAAGCCGAGGAGGAAGGCCCCAAGTCGATCGGCAACCACCCCGAAACGGGAGAACCGATCTATGTGCTCAACGGCCGGTACGGACCCTACGTACAGGTCGGTGAGGTATCGGACGACAACAAAAAACCACAGCGGGCCTCCCTGCTGAAAGGGATGAAACCGGAGGATGTGGACCTTGAGCTCGCCCTGAAACTGCTGGATCTCCCGCGACTGCTTGGAAAGCATCCCGAAACCGGCAAGGAGGTACGGGCCGGCGTGGGTCGGTACGGTCCTTTTGTAGTTCATGACGGAACGTTTGCCTCGCTTCGCAAAAGCGACAACGTGCTTGATGTGGATCTTGACCGGGCCCTGGAACTGCTTGCCAAAAAGAAGAAACCGAAACGAAGTTCGGAAATAAAGGAACTGGGGGAGCACCCGTCCAATGGTAAAAAAGTACGGGTTATGGACGGTCGATATGGTCCCTATATCAAATACGGCAAGAAAAATATCAGCCTGCCCGACGATGTGGATCCCGAGAGCGTTTCGATGGATGATGCCGTAAAACTGATTGCCGAAAAAGAGAAGTAGCCTCGGGTCGGAACTAATGTTTGGGTACCGGGTTGGGACCATTTTTCCGTGAAAATCTGTGCGGTATTTTGTTAAATTGATGGTGTTATGGAAAAGAAATCCGACTTTCACTTCAGCTATCCACCCAATCTTCACGAGCTCGATCTGGCCACGCTGGTGTCGATGTACCGTGAGCGCGGAATGCCCAAAAACGCCAAAACGGGCGACTATTTTGCATGCGCGGCTACAAAACGCCTGGTTAAGAGTGCCAAATGGTGGTTCGGGCTCTACTACAGCCAAAAAGCATGGGACAACCTGCTAACCAAGGGCTCCGAGGGCTACCCGCTTACGGAAACGGAGCTCAATGTGCTTGGTCTCGTTCTCGATTCGGGTGATAAAAGCGTTAGCCGTGATTACGTGGAACAGAACTGCGGCACCATCTCCAAGCTCACCTACATGATCATCAACGATCTGAAAGAATACGGGTTCCTGGCCATTGAGGATAACAACCGCCTGCTGATCACCCCCCGCGGAGAAAAGGCGCTCCAGGGGA
>JAWVZC010000004.1:0-33342 GCA_033722415.1 Balneolaceae bacterium
CAATATGAAGATGAGAGCCAGACGAATCGATGCCGATATCGAATTTACAAACTCCACCGGGTTTACCGTTCACCTGTCGCGAAATCAGTAAGTTGTGTACATTGTACAGAAACCGGCAGGTTACGACCGCGGTTGAGTGTTCAAGGAGCCTCTGATTCCACCGTCCAATGCCGAATTAACGCAAACTGAAAATTAACCATTCAATATTATGGCTTCAGTAGTCGGGATAGTAGAAGACAACAAGAAGATTCGTGATCTTATTCAGCGCTACCTGGATATGCAGGAAGAGTTACACTGCCCGGTGGCAGTGGATACGGTGGAGGAGATGATGGACTACCTGGAGGAACATGAGAACCCGGATGTTATCCTGATGGATATCCAGCTGCCCGGGATGTCTGGAATTGAAGGCATCGGACTCATCAAGGAGAAATATCCTGAGATTGAGATTATTATGCTGACGGTATACCACGATTCGCACAAAATTTTCAATTCACTCTGCGCCGGGGCTTCCGGGTACCTGTTGAAGCATACCTCGCTGCCACAGATCAAGGACTCAATTCTCAATCTCCTGGAGGGCGGCGCCCCGATGTCACCACAAATTGCCCGGAAGGTGATAAATCATTTCCAGGATCAGCAACCCAAAAAGAACACCGAATCGGATTTGACACCAAGGGAACACGACATCGTGAACGGGCTGGTTGACGGGCTCAGCTATAAAATGATTGCCGACCGCTACGATATATCCATCGATACCGTACGGGCCCACATACGCAATATTTACAAGAAGCTGCATGTTAACTCTAAAGCAGAAGTTATTGCAAAGTCGCTCAAAGGTGAAATTTAAGTACCGATTGCCAAAACAATGCCCGTATTTTTTTGTTTAAAGAAATAGCAAGCGGATCATGTAACATGATAATGTGATTGAATGGACTTCCCGGATGATCGATATTGAGTTAGAAATTCTAAAAAAGCCGTCTTCAGCCCCGATCAGCTGAAGCCAAGGCGAAAGGAGATCGTTATGAAATTACGAATACCTGTTATCCTGTTTGTCACCTCGTTTTTCTTCCTGTCCGGATGCTATACGCAGCTCCAGTATTCCCAGCGTATGAACCGCATCACGGATGAACCGCGTCCTTCCGGAACCTACGCCTGGGATGGCACCGAAAAGGGTGAGCCGCAGGATGGCGGGGAACGGTCCGCCACCCCCAAAAACTACCATGGCGATGATTACGCAGAAGGATATGATGAAGGATACAATGACGGGGTGGAAGATGCCTTCCACTACAAAGATTACGAAACCGCTGAATGGTATGCACGTCACGGGTTTGGCCGGTATTACTACGACCCGTTCCCCGGCTACTATGGATTTTCGCACTGGCGGTATCATCACTACTACGATCCCTTTTTCCACGATTTCTACTACCCGCGCTCCTACGCCTCCTTCAGCCTGAGTTTCCATTTCGGTCCTTCGTTTGGTTTCGGTGCCTTTTACGGGTACCCGTACCGCTGGTACCGGCATCACTACTACAGCCACTGGTACCGCTACCATCCCTACAGTTACAGGTGGGGATACAACCCGGTATTCATAAACAATTTCTACTATGGCGGGTACGCCAATTATGTGGGGCCCGGAAAAGACCGGGTAAAAGATCGTGCCTACGGCAGACGCTCGATCGGCACGGACCGGGTTCGTTCCGGTTATACGACCAATTCCGGGGATATCCGTGGCAGATCCAATGGCGACCTGCGACAGAAAAGCCGCAGCAGGTCCACAACCATTCGTGACAGGGGAACCAGCAGGACCGGGGTTACCCGTGATAAAGCGACAGTTCGGACTCGCACCTCCGACAACGGGCGGGTACGGGGCACCCGAACTACCGGTCGCACTAGTGGATCTACGGGCAGCGGAACCACGAGACGAACCAGAGGTAATGACAATTATTCAAACAGTTCGGTTATCAATAATAACAGTGACAGCCAGATTCGCAGTCGCAGATATGAGCGTTACCGCGAGCAGCAAAGGGAGGATGTTATAAACCGTGAGCGCATTCAAAACCGGATAAAAAACTGGCGAGTACCGGATAATCATTCAGATGACAACCGCAGATCCCGGTTCTTTGATACCATGAGAAGAGACCTGGACCGGGCCAAAAATTTCCGTATGGACCTGTTCAACAATAATCATAGCCGGACCCGTAGCCGAACAATAGATTCAGACAATTCCCGCAACACAAACTCGCGCAGCCGCACTACGGTGCGCAGCCGATCTTCAACCAACTCCGGCCGGGGTACCGTATCTTCGCCATCACGAAGTCGGAGCTCGTCCAAGGGGCGCAGTTCGTCCGGCAGTTCATCTAACAGACGGAGCAGGGGCAACTGAGAAATTGAGAAAAACCGGGGCCTCACCGCTTGTAACTGGCAGAACGTAACGTAACCTACAGGTATTACCCCTATGCCGAAAAAATCCATATATCTCCTGCTGTTTTCATCCTTTCTATTCCTGATAACGCAATCGCTTTCGGCACAAAGTGCCGAGGATGTACTTCGTTATAGTCTCGAATACCCCTCGTATGATCCGCAAAGCATGATTATGCCGGGGGCAAGCCACAATGCGGGCTTCGGCAGTTTCCAGGAAAATCCCGCGGTCATGGCCCTGTTCGAAAGAAGCTTCGGATCATTTAGCGCCAGTCTTCGAAATGTAAATGAGGAGTCAACGTTTAACAACGACACCTTCAGTTTCGACGACTCGCAATCGGGAGTTGGTGATTTCGGCCTGGTGTACAACATCCCGACACTCCGCGGAAGCATGGTGGTGGGCGGAGGCTACAGCCAGACAACCGACTTCAACCGCGCCCTGGGGATCAATACCCGCAACAACCGGTCATCCCTCACCGAGTTCTACAATATTACCGCCGACGATGCCCTTTATGATGCCGCCTTTAACGTGTATGCACTCGACTACGCCGATGTCGACAGCACGTTTACCAGTTCGATCTTTCGTATCGGTTTTGGCCGGGATGACTGGCCCGGCGTCCAACAGAATATGGAATTGACGGAGCGCGGTAAAATGGGGGAATATTCCGCGTTTTTTGCCACTGAGTTTCAGCAAAACCTGTTTGTGGGGGCCTCGATCGGTGTGATGACCGGAGATTACCGCTACGAGAGGCAGTTCCTTGAATCGGACCCGGATAATATTTACAACGGATCGCTGATCGACAGTGACAGCGACGGTACCGGTGATACCGATATCGACAGGGTTCTGAGTGTGGATACCATCAATTCCGAATTTACCGCTTTTTCAGCCAGGATCGGCTTCCTGTACCAGGTAGAAGAATTCCTGCGGCTTGGAGCCGGTTACGAGTTCCCCTCGACCCTTTCATTCAACGAGGATTTCAATACCCGCCTTTCCACGACGTTCGACAACGGGCCTGGTTTCGAGGAGGAGCTTCCGGGTGAATTTTCCTATAAAATCAAACGCCCCGGACGATTTAACCTGGGAGCCAGTATCCACGATCTGAACGGGGTGAGCCTGTCGGCCGGCGCCGAGTTTGTGGACTACGGTGTTGCCGAGCTGGATCTGGAGGGAGTAGACCTCGCGTTCCAGCAGGCCGAGAATGACTTCATACAGGATACCTTCAAGAATGTGATAAACCTGAAAGCCGGCCTGGAATACCGGGTCAATGATTCATTTACCCCGCGCATTGGATACGCCTGGTATCCGAGCCCCAGGAACAATGCCGACGTCGACCGGCAGTTTTATAATGCCGGTTTTACGGCCAGTTTCGCGGAAAATGTCTGGTTCGATCTCGGCGTGCAGTACGCCACCTGGGAAGATCAAAACCAGCTCTATACCTTTGATACCGGTACCGCCATTGTCCCGGAGGTGGTTAATGAGGACGTAAAACGGCTGCACCTGATGGCGGGGATTCGCATCGCATTTTACTGATTTGATCGGATCGTTGGTACTGTTTCCATCCCGCAGTGGCCCGAATTTACGGGTTCTTCTGTAACCGGCTTGCCAATCTCCAAAGCCAACATGTGCTTATTAGACCGAGTCATTTTCGTAAAGTCCTGTCCGACAGGAGAGATTCTGGCCGTAGTATCCTCACTTCGAAAAGTCGAATTTGGCCCAAACCGGGTAGTGGTCTGACGTGGTTCGACCGTAGTCAGGAATAAAATCACCCGCCTTTTGATACACCGCTTCACTGCCCGGGACAGTTGCCTCGAAAAGCTCATCGCTGATCGTAATATGGTCAATGATATCGGGATAGTTGTTCGATACCGTGGATGAAATTCCCGCGTCTGACAGAGGCCGGGTCACGACCCGAAAATAGTGGTCGTTTTCAACAAAAAGCTGATAGGGTGACGGTTCCCCGTTGTAGATTGACTGATCAACATCGTCATTGTAATCACCCAGGAAGATAATACGGGCATCCGGCTGTTGGTTCACCAGGTAGTTATACAGATCTTCTGCCGCTTTTTTTCTCCGCTGGTAGGAATCCTGGTCACTGAACGCCTTGGCATGAATCACCACCGCATATACGGGGACTGTGGCCCCGTCCGCGTTATACTCAAATTTAAAATAGAGAGGCAGCCTCCCGGCCCAGTCGTCACGGTTTTGGCCTTCCGTTATGGCACCCGCATCGATCGAATCTATGGCGGCCGTATTGAAGACAAATGCTGTTCGCTGGGCAAATTCGATATGGCCGGCAACAAACCCGCGGTACCCATCCATGGCGGTGGTGATACGGGCCAGGTCGGGTCCCCGGTTTACCTCCTGGAAAGCATAGAGATCGGCCCGCAGCGAATCGATCACTTGCAGGATATTCATGGTCTGCAGCTCCTCATCCTCGGGTCCCTCGCTCGGTACCCCGTACCACTGCAGGTTCCATGTGACCGTCTCCAGACGACCATCCGCCGGTACCGGTTCGTGCCTTATATTTTCGTACGCTTTGTCGCCTGAAGCATTGTCTTCATCATCCTGTGGCGAGGTACCGGTGCTGCACCCCCAAAAGAGAACGGCCGCCACCACGATAAAAGGGAGTACAGCGGTTGCATAATGATGGCTACTCTTCATTCAGCGCTTCGATCTTTTTCTTTGGATTGATACTCAGTACCGGTGTCTTGAGATGACGTACTATATTGGCCGTGGTGCTGCCCATCATCAGGTAATCGATGCCGGTACGTCCCACCGTGGCCATGACGACCAGGTCAGCCGGGTTCTCAAGATTGTGGTTGAGGATCGTCTCGTGCGGGGTATCCGAAGACACGATCACCCGGGTGGAAAGCTGATCGCTGATTTCATGCATCTCCTCCTTTACCACGATTTCGAGCCGTTTGTTGCGCAGTGAAATCTTCCCTTCATCCGGTTCCTCGTCGTGCTGCGGATCGTAGCTCAGCACATTGAGCAGTTCCACCTGTGCCCCCGAAGCGGTGGCAATATCTTTGACCAGGGGGAAGGCGGCGTGTGAATTTTCCGAGAAATCGGTAGTTGTCAGGATCTTGTTGATGGGACCGATCTCGGATTCCTTGTCAACAACAAGGACCGGGACGTGGGAGATACGAAGCACCTTTTCCGCGACCGAACCAAGGAAAAAACGGGTGAAGCCGGTGCGCCCGTGCGTGCTCATTACGATCATGTCGAAATCTTTGGCCTCCTCCACGATGGAATGGGCAGCGTTACCCACCGAGATGATGGAATCCCGGAGATATTGACGTTCGACATGTTCACCGGCGATGTCGTCAAGTCGTTCTTTTAGCGTTTTTTCGATCTCGTCATAATCCTCGGTGGGGGTGGTGCCTACACCAAGCATGTAGGGCCCCTCCATCTCGCTTATCGGCAGATAGGCGTGAAACGGTGTAATGGTACCGTCAAACAGTTTGGCAAATTTAAAGGCCGCGGTCAGCGCTTTTGTGCTGAGTTCTGAAAAGTCGAGCGGAACCAATATTTTTATGTTTTTCATGATCCTTCGTTGTTTGAAGTTAGTAATAGCTACTTACAGCCAACCCTTTTTCCAGAAATAGAAAACCATGACAACGGCCATGATGAGCATCACCAGCATCGTAACCGGATATCCCCAGTACCACCCCAGTTCGGGCATGTTGTAGGGACTTGCCGAGGGGTCGAAATTCATGCCGTAAATTCCGGCGATAAAGGTCAGCGGGATGAAAATGGTGGCGATGATGGTCAATACTTTCATCACCTCGTTCATTTTGTTGCTGACATGACTCATATAGATATCGTGCATGCCGATGACCATGTCTCGGTAGTTCTCAATGTTGTCAATGATCTGTACCATGTGGTCGTAGACATCCCGCAGAAAAATTTTTGTGTGTTCCTCGATAAAGGGAGATTCATCCCTGATGGTGGAGTTCAGCATGTCGCGTAGCGGCCATACCGACTTCCGAAAATAGATCAGGTCGCGCCGGAGGGCGTGTATCTGTTCGAGGGTTTCGGTGTCGGGGTCGTCCAGCACCTGGTCTTCGAGCTGTTCAATACGCTCACCGATATGTTCCAGCACGCTGAAGTAATGATCCACCACCGCATCGATCAGCGTGTAGGTCAGGTAGTCGACCCCGTGTTTCCGAATACGAATATTTCCAAATTTCAGTCGTTCCAGGATCGGATTGAAAAAAGGCCGGTCGGTTTCCTGGAAAGAGAGTACAAAATTGCCACTTAGGACAATGCTCACCTGTTCAGATTCTATCTGTTGGTGTTCTTCAGACCATGACAGCATTTTCAGCACGAAGTACATGTTGTTTTCATACAGTTCGGCCTTGGGGCGCTGTGTGGTGTTGACGATATCTTCCTGGATGAGCGGGTGCAGGTCGAAGTAGGACCAGATATGTTTCAGCTTATCGATATCGTGAACCCCGTACACTTTAATCCATGTTTTTGAAGGGTTCTCAAGGTAGGGCCGGCTTTCCTCAACGTCGGTGATAGCGATCTCATCGATATGATCCACATCATAATCGTGGATGGTAAGCTGGATATCCTCGAGGCGCTGCTCCCCGATATGTTCGAGCGTACCGGGAGCACTCCCCGGTTTTTTTGATCTGCGTTTTGACAGAATTCCCAGTCTCTTGGAATTTTTACTCATTTCACCTGTTGGGCTTACATTAATTGACCATGCTGTCATAATATCACGAACCAATCATCTACAAACAAGCAAAGAAAGGTGAACAGGGTATTAAGATGTAAAGGGTTGCCTGGATTACCTCACCAAGAAAGTGGTTCATATACAGGTTATCGGTTTTATTGCTCTTGCGCCCCGCAATGTCTCGCTGTAAAGTGTAATCGAATTTTTTAACAACGGTAATCACCTTCCCGCATCTATGTCATCGGATGTTGCTAAGGATATAATTCGGCGATAATCCAGCATTCCGCAGCAATTCAAGCAGACTCCATCATAATCCGGGATGATTCCCGCTGCGATTGTTTCGCTGTTCCTCGCGCCGTTTCCGGATCCAGTGCACCACAGGCGGGGCAAAAATGATGGCGATAAACACGATACCCGTGAATATGTAGATCAGTACGGCCGCTATGATACAGATCACCAGTACCAGGAGGGAGATCAGGTTGGTTTTTTGTCTGATATCCATACCTCGTTAGAAATGTATTACGAGTAGTCAGGCGTTTTCCACGCGCAGTACTTCCAGCGGAGGTTTTTGATACACGCTTCGGCTATTCATCATTCCGATCAATATCGTAAGTCCCGAAATCAGGAAGGTACCCAGGAAGATGACCCACATATTCGGGATAAACGTGAGGTCGAAATAGAAGTAGCCCAGCAGCCAGGTGGAGAGCACCGACAGTATCAGACCGGTGAATGCCCCCAGTACGCCGAGGAAGAAATACTCCACCGACAGGATGTTGATGATCTGCTTTTTACTGGCACCGAGGGTACGCAGCAGCACGCTCTCCCGGATGCGCTGAAAACGGCTGATCGCCACCGAGCTGGCAAGCACAATCAGCCCGGTTAATATACTGAACAGTGCCATAAACTGGATGGCAAACGAGATTTTGTCGATAAAATCATTGATCGTCTGCAGGATGAGGCCGACATCGATGGCGGAGATATTCGGATACTGTTCCACCACCTGCTGCTGCAGTTCGGCCGACTGTGAACGGCTAGCCGTACGGATCACGATCACCCGGATCTGGGGAGCTTCTTCCAGTACCCCGTTCGGGAAAACCATAAAAAAGTTGGGCTGTACCCTGCGGAAGTCGACATCCCGGATACTGGCGATGTAGGTGTCAATGGGCACTCCCTGGACGTTGAAGGTCAGGGTATCACCGATACCGGCTTCCAGGTCATCGATAATCTGCTGCGCCGCGGAAACGGGAACGAGCCCGGTATCGGGGTCGGCCTCGCCGATCCACTCGCCCTCGACCAGGGTTTCCGAGTCCAGCAGTGAATCACGATAAGTGGATCGGTATTCACGGTCCAGCGCCCATCCCCGTGCATTGCTGGTGGTGTCCTCTTCAATTTCGGCGACGTCACGGCCGTTAATGGCCGAAAGGCGCATCGTCACGATCGGGACATTTTGGATTACCGGAACCTCCTCACGTGCCATAATCTGTTCAATGCCCTCGTTCTGATCGGGCTGGATGTCGTAAAACACCAGGTTCGGAGAATCCTCGCGTGTGGCAAAATTAAGCTCGCTCATCAGCATATCCTGACTGAAGTAGAGGGTGCTGATCAGCAGCATGCCGAGGCCAAGAGAAAGCAGCAGGGTAGCGGTCTGGTTATTGGGGCGGTACAGGTTGGCCAGTCCCTGGCGCCAAACATAGGAAAAGCCGGAGGGGAAGTACCGTTTTACGCCCCACATTAGTCCCCGTGCCACCAGCAGCAGCAATCCGAACGCTGCAATGATGCCGGCGGTAAAAATGCCTCCCACTCTCCAGTCTTCGGTAATCAGCGTGGCGTAGCCGGCAACCGTCAGCACGATGATCCCATAGATGGTCCACTTGGTCTTGACCCCCAGAAGGTCGGTCAGCTTTTCATCCAGTGTGCGCAGTGTGTAGAGCGGGGAAGCCTTCCGCAGGGAGAGTAGTGGCATCAGGGCAAAGACGAGGGCCACCCCGGTTCCGGTCAGCAGTCCCAGTGCCACAGCCAGCCATGAGATGGTGAGTTCCACATCCACCGGCAGAAAATCACTGACGAGCTGGGGCAGCATAAACTGGATGCCGATGCCCAGGATGGTTCCCGTCAGCGCCCCGGCAAAGCCGAGCACTACCGCCTGGATCAGGAAGATGGTCATCGTCTGGTTGGAGGAGGCCCCGAAACAGCGCAGTACGGCCGCGGTGCTTATCTTCTGTTTAATGTAGAGGTGTATGGCACTGGCCACCCCAATTCCGCCGAGGAGCAAGGCCACAAAACCGACCAGGTTTAGAAATTTCGCCAGGTTGCCGACCGCTTCTCCCATCTCTTCACGGCGTTCGGCCACATCATCATACCGCAGGTCATGCTCCTCCATGAACGCCTCGCTGTCCTCGCGAAGCTGCGCCATGTCGCGGCCGTCATCAAACTTGAAATACATTTTGTACTCCACGAAACTGCCGCGCTGAACGAGGCCGGTGGAGTCCACCATCGCATAGGGGATAAAGATGCGCGGGCCCACCATGGATGCTGCCGCCGCCTCACCCGGAATCTGTTCGATTCCGCCCGAGATTTCGAACGTAGCGTTGCCGATACGAATGGAGTCCCCCACACTGGCCCCAAACTGCACCAGCAGCGCATTGTCAACCAGGGCAGTGTTATTCTGACGGTAGGCATCCGCCGCGCCCGGGGGATCGGTCAGGATCTCCCCGTAGTACGGGAATCCCCCCTCCACAGCGCGAATTTGCGAGAGACGTGTACCCCCGCTCTCCGGCAGGTAGGCCATTGAGTTGAACTCGATCATCTGCGACTGCTGTCCGCCGAGCGAATCGAAGTAGGCCAGTTCCTCTTCCGTGAACGGCCGTTCGGCCTCAATTTCGAGATCGGCCCCGAGCAGCTCCCGCGACTGGTTGTCGATAGTGGTTGTCAGGCTTTCGCGGAACGAGGTAATCGCCACCTGTGCCGCCACCCCGATGATGATGGCAGAGATATAGAGAAATAATCTTTTCTTGTTGGAACGGGCGTCACGCCACGCCATTTTCCATGTCCAGGGAGACCAGAAAGGAGCCATCGGTTACGCCTCGTTTACTTTTGCCGTGGCGGTTTCGGTAATCCATTCGTCGGAATCGATCTTTCCGTTCCGCAGCTTGATCACCCGTTCGCACTGGTAGGCCAGCTCCAGGTCGTGAGTCACAATAACCAGCGTTGTTCCGCTGGCCCGGTTCAGTTCAAAAAGCAGATCTTCGATCGTTTCCCCGGTTTCGGTATCCAGGTTACCGGTGGGCTCGTCGGCAAACAGGATCTGCGGCTTGTTGATGAACGCCCTGGCAATGGCAACCCGCTGCTGCTCTCCCCCCGACAGCTGTGTGGGGTAGTGGTGCAGGCGATCGCCGAGTCCCACCTCTTCAAGCAGTTCCTGTGCGTAGGCATGGACCTCGGATGTGGCATCGCCGCGCAGTTCCAGCGGAACCATCACATTTTCGATGGCGGTGAGCGTGGGTATCAGCTGGAAGGTCTGGAAGATAAAACCGACATATTCGTTGCGTACGGCGGCCCGCTGGTCTTCATCCAGCTCACCGAGGGTGATTCCGTTCAGCGTCACTTTCCCGCCGGTTGGCCGGTCCAGGCCGGCACACAGGCCCAGAAGTGTTGTTTTACCGCTGCCCGAGGGACCCACAATGGAACAGATGGTCCCTTTGGTTATGGTAAATGAAACCGAATCGAGTACGGTCAGTTTTTTATCTCCGCTTTGAAACTGTTGTGTAAGCCCCGTTACGTCAAGAATATTCTGGGAATCCATGCAGTGTTTATTGGTTATTTGTGATGATCATCAAAACAATATACCCCGGTAGCGGTGGTATTGTTATAACCGGTTGCTCCCAATTACCGATCGGGAATACCGGGTTGAACATAAACTGTAATGAGCAAATGTAGCAGGTGAATTTGAATGAAATCTGAACGTACAACCCCCGATATCTCTTTCGTAATTTACTACGTATATTCACGATAATCCGTCCAAAGCTTTTAGAACCGGTAAGCGTGGGTATTCATTCCATATAAACGGAAAGTTCCATATTGACGTTACCATGATGATTTTGAAACAGGAAAATACCGGTATGTTGAGAACATATGTAATTCGATTACTTTTTGTATCACTACTTGTGCCCCTGGCGTTACCTGCCAACGGACAGCAGCGGCAGAAACAGGTACTCTTCTTCGGCGACAGCATCACGGCCGGTATGGGAGTAAACAAATCGCAGGCGTATCCCGCGCTCATCCAGCAGCGAATTGATTCTCTGGGCTGGAATTTCGAAGTACGTAACGGCGGGTTGAGCGGGGAGACTTCTGCGGGAGGACTTCGCCGTATCGACTGGATGTTGCGGCAGCCCGTCGACGTATTTATCCTGGAACTCGGCGGGAATGACGGGCTGCGCGGTATTGAAGTGCGTGCGACCAAGCAGAACCTGCAGAAGATTATCGACAAAGTGCGTGAAAAATATCCCGATGCCCGTATTGTCCTGGCGGGGATGCAGGTTCCCCCCAACCTGGGACAGCAGTATACCTCGGACTTCAGGCAGATGTACCAGGACCTGGCCCGGTCAAATAATCTGCCTTTTATTCCCTTTATTCTTGAAGGGGCGGCCCTTGACCCGGACCTGATGCAGAGCGATGATATTCATCCCAATGCCGAGGGACACAAGGTCGTTGCCGACAACGTCTGGGAGGTATTGAAACCGGTACTGCGGGAGATGCGCAGTTAATGTCTCCTGACGGGTATCGATCTGCTGTCGCAGGCGCCGGGAATAATGGCTTCCTGTGATTTCAGCCGGACCGTGGATTACCGGTCAAACCGGGTTTCGTGCTTTCCCCCGCAGATTACCAGATTCCGGATCGGGTAATCGTTGTTACATTTTTTTTGGAAGTACCGGTGTCTTCCTCTCTGAAAATGATAAAATCTTGTTTTATCTTGCCCTGCGTTGATAACACCTGTGATCACCTTGCTTTCAAACACTGAATCTCGCATTATGCAAAACCGAAGTTTGTACCTGCTCCTCTCGGCACTTGTCGTTATAACCTTCCTGCAAACACCCGCTGCCACGGCGCAACAGCTGGACTACAACCCCAGAATACTGCTGGTGACTGCACATCCCGATGATGATGCCATCTATGCCGCAACCGTATTCAAGACGACGCACCTGCTTGATGGAGAAGTGGACCTGGCGATCATGACCAACGGCGAAGGTGGTTACCGCTATTCCACACTCGGGAACTATATTTATGGCAAGCAGCTCGACAAGGAAGAGGTGGGGCGCGATTACCTGCCGGGGATCCGGAAAAAGGAGGTGATGGCGGGCGGCAAGATTGTGGGCATCAGGAACTACTACTTTCTGGAACAAAAAGACAAGCAGTACACCGAAGATGTCAAAAAAGCGCTCGACATGTGGGATGCGGGCTGGATTGAGCGCAGACTGCAGGAGATCATTGAGGAAGAGCGGTACGATTTCATATTTACCATGCTCCCGCAGTCGGGCACTCACGGCCATCACAAGGCCTCGGCACTGCTGGCCCTTCGCGCGGTGGAGAATATGAAAGCCGAAGAGCGCCCGATTATTCTTGGTACCACCATTTTTCGGAACAAGGATGTTCAGACCGATTACCGGATGCTGAAGGGATTTCCGCTTACGCGCATCAGTTCCGATCATGAACCCCTGCTGTTTGACCGCACCCAGAAGTTCGGGTTTGAAAATAGGCTCAACTATAACATCATTGCCAACTGGGTGATTGCCGAACATAAATCACAGGGTACCATGCAGCTGTTTATGAACGGTGCCAAGGTGGAGGTCTACCTCTTTTACGAAATTAATGACGACGACAAATATTCCAAAGCCAGGGAATATTTTGACGCGGTGAATGCCGCCGAGATGTACAAACGGGATCGCTAGCGTGCGATTTTTGTGAGTATACGTTTAATATTCCTGGTGAGAAATCAGACTGTACCAGGTTTACTCACTGTGGAATTTTTTTCAGGATGGAGTACTGCACGTTGACCGTTGCCTCAATAACCACCGTCTGATCATAGTTCATGAGACTTTGCTGGTCGGGTGCCGCCATGGCCATGGTTTCCCGCTGGCGGCCCGGGAAAAACCGGTTTTCATGGTGATTGACTGACTGTATACTTGCCAATTCGATATTTCCTTCACTGGCTATGATTTCCGCTTTTCTTCTGGCCTCCTGCATGGCGCGACGAAGCGCCTTGTCTTCTCCGCTCTTTTGCTCTGAAGACAGGAAATTACCGCTAAACTGGTCAAAATCGTTTTCGACCAGAGTAACCTGCATCTTCTCATATACCGTGAAATCTTCCAGGGTAAGGGTCACCTGCTGGGAGGTTCGGTAGGTTTTTACCCGGTCACTGCCTTCATACCTGTTGGTGGTTACTGTTTGAATGGAGATTGGTTCAAACCGGATCTGATCGTCTTTGATATCATATTTATCCAGCAGCCTAACCAGTACCCGCTCTCTTTTCTTGTGCAGGTCGTACGCCTGTTGGGGGCTCTCGGCCTCGGCGTTCAGGTTGATCGTAAACCGGATAAGATCGGCAGGCAGTTCAACCTCACCGCGGGCGGTAACGGAAATTACCGACTCCTGCTGTGCATGTGCACCGGTCGTAACAACGGTTAAGAGTAACAGGGGCAAAAAAATAGTGGCTCGTCTCATGGAAGTCTGGTTCTTGATTAATAATTTGGTTGTCGGGATAACGCTCGTTGACGTCATTAATTTTAACGTGAACCCGGGGATAAAGATTGGAGGAATTTTCAAGTTGTAAGCTTGGGAAGAGGAATGAGATTTCTCGACTACGCGGTGGTAAAGCGTCACCGTTTCGCTCGAAATGACGCCGTTGGTTTTTTTTTGGAGATCAAAATCCCAAATTCTGTCGTCATCTCGACCGGAATCCCGCGTATTTCGGGATGGAGTGGAGAGATCCCATCCATAACGTTACACCATCAACATAGAAATTAATTTAGAATGTTTTACGTGCCTTTTTATCCTGAGTTCACGTTTATTCTTAAAGCCACGCTATTCAGCGGCATTGCCGGCAGCGAACCGTACACCAGGTGTTTCCGGGACGGTTGGATGACCGGCATACTGACGGATCTATATCCCGGCAGCTTAAGCGGGGTATGGGCACCACTTTTACCGACCGGAACCCGTGAATACTACACCCTCAATTACGGAAATAACTATCGTCCGCTCAGATGATGGATTTCAGCGTTTTCCGAGAGATATTTGCCCCGCAGATAACGATAACCGTGGTTTGATCCGCAAAACGGGAAACATTTTTCACAAAGCTTGCCACCGCAACGCCGGCAGAACCTTCAACGAGCTTGCTGTGGCGGTCGATCATCAGGGTTATTCCGTCCGCGATCTCCTGCTCTGAAACGAGGATAAAATCATCCACAAGCTGCCTGCACAGGTCAAAAGTGATGGAGTCTCGTTCGAACCCTCCGGCTGAACCATCGGAAAGGGTGGGTTTCGATTCCACCTCCCGGTAGCTGCCTGCCTGGACCGAGACGGACATTTCCGGTGAATGTTCTGGCTGACACCCGATAATGCGGGTTTCCGGGCGTTTGCATGCAAGAAAGCCGGCAATACCGGAGATCAGCCCGCCGCCGCCAACCGTGGCCAGAATATTATCCGGTTGTGCCAGATCATGGAGAATCTCTGCCCCGATGGTTCCCTGC
Source organism: Balneolaceae bacterium (assembly GCA_033722415.1). Lineage (GTDB taxonomy): Bacteria > Bacteroidota > Rhodothermia > Balneolales > Balneolaceae > JAMQKA01. Next base: position 14,843 of record JAWVZC010000004.1, read on the forward strand.
CCGCCGATCACCTGTGGATCGTTGTAGGGGGAAACGTAGATCCAGTTGTCATGTTCATCAGCCTGCCTGCGAGCGTGCATTTCGGTTTCATACGGGTCATCACTTACAAATTCGATTTCCACATCATACAACCTGATTCGTTCCACTTTTGAAGGTACGGCTGTTTCAGGCAGGTAGATTTTACCTTCGATACCGAGCAGATCCAGGCCCCGGGCAAAACCGAGCCCGTGGTTGCCGGTTGATGCCGTTACGGGGTAAAACGGCGCTTCCTGCTCCCGGAGCCACAACAGTTTGTTGAGACTTCCCCGCGCCTTGAAAGAACCCGTGTACTGCTCACTTTCCATCTTGAGATACACCCGGCCGCCCGAAAGCGAACTCAGGTAGGGAGAGGGCAGAAGCGGCGTGTGTAATATATTCCCCCGTAACCGGTCGGTTGCGTTTTCCACTTCGCGGAATATTTGTTTTTGCATACCTACTGGCCTTTCAGGTTCCATGTTCGTATTTCACTACGGACTACCGGGAGGGCTTTTTCCACCCAAAGGGTATACATCTTCCCCGAGGGATGCAGTCGATCGTCGGCCAGCAGGGTATTGTCAGATTTCGCCATTTTCGAAATGGGGGTAATATCCACGAAATGAGCACCCCGTTCACGGGTAATCGTCTCTTTAACCCGGTTGTAGCGTTCGACCTCCCGGGCGATTTTCGTCGGTTTTTTTTCCCGGGCAAACGGGGTAACCCCGTAATCGGGAATGGATAGCACAAAAACGTGTGCCGGTTCCCCGCCGGCAAAATCGATGGCAGACTCCAGCAGTTGGGTATACTCCTCACGGAATATGGAGATATCCAGCCCGCGGTACTGGTTGTTCACCCCGATCAGGAGGGTAACCAGGTCATAGGATCGGGCGATTTTTGCCGAATCGATACCCTCGATCAGCTCAGCGGTCGTCCACCCGGTAGTGGCCAAAATCTTCGGTTCCGATACGGCATGTCCCAGCGCCCGGAGCGTATCAGCCAGGATAACCGGCCATCGTTCGGTCTCTGAAACACTCTCCCCGATGGTGTAGGAGTCGCCCAGGGCCAGGTAGTCGAGCGCCTGGCTCTGTCCATAACTGGAGCTGCCGATCAGCAAAACGAGTGAAAGTAGCAGGTTTTTTAGCCGAAATGACATAAAATTGCATGCAATGGTTTGCCGTTGCCGGTAAGCAAGGAAAATAAACCGAAAAGGGCAACAAAAAAGCCTTCCGGCAAAGGAAGGCTCTTGAGGGTGCTGGAATACCGGTAATCGGGGGTCTCTTTACTGCTTCCGAATGTAGATATCCCCCCGAAGGCTCTTAAACAGGTATTCGGGTCCGCCCCCGTTGATATCGCCGTATATCCAGTCGTTGACCGAGACTTTAAACACATCGCTGTCGGAATGGCTCACTCTTTCATTCTCCGTACGTCGGATATCCATTTCGAAATCGGTATATACATCGCCCCAGTCGGATTTCATCTTGGCGGAGATCCGGGCTCTGGCTGGCAGGGTAACGGTGATATCGCCATCTACGTTGCTGAAGGCCATCGGTTTGTTGTCGTAAACATTGCTGAATGAGGCGGTAATATTTCCGTTTACCGTAGTCACACTCGCCGACCCGGATACGTTGTTCAACGTAACGTCACCATTCACATGACTTATCTCCAGCTCCCCTTCAACATTTTCCACGGCAAGGTCACTGCCGTGAACAAGGGAGAGATTAACCGAAAAGTTCCGGGGTACCGTGATCCGGAAGTAAACCTGCTGCATGGGGGATACGCTGCCGATCTCCACCTTGTTGTCGTTCTCCTGCACCTGGAATCCCGCACTGTTTCCCGATATGCGACGCAGCCCGTCGGGGGTTACTTTCTGGTCTCGTTCATCTTCGCTGCTGTACTGAATGATCACTTCCGACCCCTCATATCCTGTGACCGAAATTCCTCCCCGAACCATGCCAAGCATAAGTTTTCCCGGTTCCCCGGGATTACTGAGCGGGATGGTAACCTGCTGGTCCTGGGCATTCCCGATAGCGGTAACCAGGAGGAGGGCGAACAGGAGGAGGGTAAGGTAAGATTGCGTGAAACGTTTCATGGCTGTACCTGTTTTGAATTAGTATTGAATCTGTTTGATATAGACATCCCCGTTTAGCACCTTGAACCGGATTTCCGGGCCGCCGCTGCCGATATGCAAGGGAGAAAATCTGTCGATACGATATGTATGGCCGTCTCCTGGCTGGAATTCGGATTGTTCAACCAACGGGGCAAGCCGGCGGATATCTTGAAAATCGGTGTACAGGTCGCCGTGCAGGCTTGTGAACCGGATGACGGCAGAGAGATTTTCCGAGTAGTGTACCTTGATGGTGCCGTTTAGGGTCTGGTAATCGGAATCGGAGGCCGGGCTGCTGTGGTGGTAAGCGGTGATGTCACCGTTCACCGTGTGGGCGCGGGTCTTTCCACTGACATTCTTCAGCAGGATGTTACCGTTTACGTTACGGGCGGTGAGGCGTGGAGCATTCAGATTTCGTATCGTAACGTCCCCCCGGTTGATGGTGGACGCCTCGACATTGGTCCCGGAAGGCACAAGGAGGGTCAAATCGAAATGGAATTTGTACTCTTCGTTCCATTCTTCCATGCGATAGCTGATATTTCCTTCCCGCTTTGTGATGTCGATAAAGGGGCCATCGGGATAGATCAGTAGATGATCATCTTCTACGTCAACCACCAGCGAAATCTCACGCCGGGCTCGTTCCAACGCCTGTTTACTGTCTGCCCGCAGGGTTTTGTGCGCCGTGACTTGTATCTCATCTACCTCATACCCCTCTACGGTTACGAATCCGTTGATGTTGAATACATGAAGGGTGTTGGATGAGCTGCCGGGTTCGGTAAATGTGGCGGTCCTGTCTATGGTTTCAGTAAAATTCTGTGACCGGGCCTGGTAAGGCGCCAACCAAATCAGCGTGATCAAGACAAACAGAACCGTTGTGGGGGAATCCGGGATCAAAGGCGTATGGTTTGAACATCTTCTTGCTTTTGCAACGAGGGTTTTACCAGGGGTATCAATTAGCATGACGGGTCTCCTTTGCATGTAGGGCTGCGATTGTGTTTTCCAGTTTGTCACGAACACTGCCTTCCAGCTCGTTCTGCTCAAGCAGTTTCTTCAACTCGTCTACCGATCGTGATTCCTGCAAGATCAGCATGGCATCGGCCAGCGCGGTTTGAACCACCGCGGATTCCTGGCGACTAATGGCGTTGATCAGTCCGCTGCGCACCTCCGGGTTGGAGGCATGCTTTACCAGTGCGTCCACGGCCGCCAGGCGGACATTTACGTTTGAATCGTTGTTCAGTGTTTGCAGCAGGGCCTCTGTGACCTTGGCATCAACGGAGCGGATATCGTTGCCGATATTCACCGCTTTGAGCCGCTCAATGGAGGAGCTGTTGTCCAGAAGGCTGATGACCAACATCTCGCGCAGGTGATTCATTTCCATGGACAGGCGGTCGATCTGTCGGTCCCGGTTACTGACGGGAGTGTAGATATCGCCGACGAAGATACCGACCAGAAAGATTGAAACGGCATATGCCAGTTTCCGGGTGGTGAGCAGTGAACCAAGGTACGCTTTCCATGACCTCTTCCCGGTCTTCCACTGCCTGTTCTTTTCCCGGTTCAACAGTTCCTGAAAACGACGATCCAGGGAAGCGCCGGGTTCGGGGATCTTTTCGGAGTCCATCTCGCTGTACAGACGCCTCATCTCGCCCAGCTCATCCGGGTCAAAAACTCCGTTTTCCGCCATCCGGCGAAACTCCACCTTCTCAGATTCGGTCAACGACTCCAGGATGTAACCGGTAAGCAGGTGAAGCTGTTTTTCGGTTAGTGTATTCGGGTTCATATCTCTTCTTTTTCTCGCAGTTCGGTTATAATTTCTTTCAATTCCCTCAGTGCCCGGTATATGCGTACTTTTACCGCGCTTTCCGTACAGTCCATGATCTCCGCGATCTCCCGGTATCGGAAACCTTCAAATCGGCTGAGCACGAGTGTTTGCCGTTTTACGGGGTCGAGTCGTTCGATCCCTTGCTCCAGTAACTGTTGTTTAAAGGTCTCATTCGAAGTCTGCCCGGGTTCTAAACCATTGCCCGGTACCTGGTCCCATTCCACCGATTCATGCCGTTGTTCCAGACAGGTTGATTCGCGATGGTAATCGGCGTGGAGGTTTCGGGCAATTCGGAAGATCCAGGTCGCGAAGGACCCGTTAGCTGTGTAGGTTTCCCGGTATTTCAGGATTCGTTCAAACACGCCTTGTACCAGGTCTTCGCTGACATCCCGGCGCGCGGTTAACCGGAAAAAGAAACCGAACAGGCGACGGTTATAGCGCTGAAACAGCAACCCGAGTTTATCGAGGTCGCCGTCTCTTACCTTGAGCATCAGTGCCTTGTCCGTTTGTGTATCCAACTGGGGGACCCATTTTGTGACATGTTCAGTAGGGTACACTCAGATTTGGTGGCAAGGTTACAAACAAATTGGCGAATGGCGGTAAGCAGCGTATCGTAATCAGTGAACCATGGATACCATCAAAAGAAATTGATTGGTATTGACAGAGAAAGCAGCCTCTGACACCTGAACACTGACTACTTCACCGGAAGACCCTCCATCTCCATAATGGTCAGGGCGTTGGTGGTGGGGCAGGGGCCGGGTTTCAGCTTGTATTCAAAGCTCATCTTCCCGTTTCTGATTGTCTCCTCGAAGTGCCAGTTTTGCAGTTGTGGAATATCATCCTCCAGGGAAGCGAGCTCCAAGTCGTGGGTGGATACCGCCCCGATGCCATCATTACCGGCTACATGCTGCAGGAATGCGGAACTGCCGATCAGGCGCTCACGGTTGTTGGTACCGCGAAAAATCTCATCGACCAGGAAAAACAGGGGCCAGCTGTCTTCGCGTTTGAGCTCATCCAGCAACCGCCTGAGTTTGCGCACCTCCGCGTAAAAGTGGGAGAGTCCCTCATCGAGGGAATCGGTTACGTTGATACTGCTGAACAACCGGAACGGAATGGTATGAAACATGGTGGCATTAACCGGTCCACCGGAAAGACAGAGGCAGAGGTTGATCCCCAGGGTTCTGAGGAAGGTGCTTTTGCCCGACATGTTGGAGCCGGTGATCAGCAGCAGGGTGCCGTTTTGGTCGATCGTAATATCGTTCGTGACCTTTTTGTGGTGGGGAATCAGGGGATGTCCCAGGTTTTCGGCCTTAAAGACCGGTTCCGTTCGTTCATCGGCAGGTTCCGTTAAAATATACTCCGGGTTCAGCCAGGCGAAATTTGCCAGGGAGCAGAGTGCCTCCAGCTGGTAAAAATGATCGAGCCATTTTCTAAGCGGTTCCCTGAGGTCCGTTTTATACTGGTTTAGTTTGTGTGAAAAATACAGGTCCCACGGAACCAGCAGGTTTAGAATCGCCCATACAATTTCACTGGACTGGGACGATGCGGCCGCCGCCAGCCGGACGATCTTTTTCAGGAATCGCGAGGGTCTGCTATCTTCATCGTTGTACGGGGCACAAAACGCTTCCAGGTACGATCCTTTCTTGAATATGTACTCTTCAAGGTAAAGCAGGATGTTACTGAACCGGGAGAGCAGTTTTTCCATCTGGTAGGCGGCGTCAAACAGTCCCTGCACTTTTTCAGAATTGAGATTGTAGACGACAATGTAGATCACAAAACTAAATACCACGTAGGGGGGCAGTATGCCCGAAAGATACAGGATGCCCAGTATCCAGTTGCAGGCCGCCAGGCTGCCGAGGAGCATGAGAACGGATCGATATGACTGTGTCGATGAATGTTCCAGCCAGTGAAGCAGCTCCGGCATGCCCCAGTCTTCATCCGCCTCATACGATTTGCTGATGGCGGCTTTAAGCTGCAGCCGGTCCCGAAAGTAGGCCATCGGCCTGAGTTCACTGACCAGCGTTTTTCGTCTCTTGACCTGCTCGATATCGGGATTGTTCTCCAGCAGCCAGCTTTTCAGCCGATCACTGCCTCCGGGGTAAATAGACGTGTCCACGAGGCGCAGCAGGGAATGACGGCCGGTAATGTTCAGATCTTCGGCGAACGGGTGATCCTCTGACGAAGAGCTGATTTCAGAATCTGGTATGCCTGACCAGTCAAGGTTCATGCGTGCCAGGTGGTCACTGCGTATCTTTTTCCAGAAACGGAACTGTTTTTTGTGATTTTCTACCGTTTTGTGTCGATTTACCAGCCAGAAAAATATGCCTGCCGAAACGAACAGTACAGAAACGGTAACGATTGCCCTGCCGGTGTGTGCGGCCAGGTAGAGCGCAACAATTCCGATCGCAAAAACCAGCAGCCGGTACCGGGATATTTGTTTATCGAGCTCCTCGCACCTCGTAATCCTGGTATCTATTCTGCGCAGCTGGTTTTCAATAGCCTGTTGTAACAGTTGCGGGTTGGTTGACATGTAACGGGAATCAGTTGAGGGTTGTTCAGGCGGAATATAGGAAAGCATTACGTTTTTCCCCGAAGGAAACGCGCAGGTGCCGGGAAAGAATCAGCAGCGTGCAGTAGCTGGTGTCAACTGGCCGCCGGCTGAGGTCTATTCAATGGGAAGATAGAAATGCTACCGCTCTTTTTTGAGTGTTACCACAGTGGCGCCCCACCCGCTGCGGTCACCGGCAAGAGCATAGCTTTCCACATGGGGGTTTCTCTCCAGCAGGGCATGCACCGACCGGCGGAGATTGCCGGTTCCTTTCCCGTGTATAATGCGGAGTGAATAGATATCCTCTTCCAGGCAGGCCTCGATATACCCGGGGATAAGGGAACCCAGCTCATCCGGCCGAAAGGTATGCAGGTCAAGCGTACCGTCTATGGGTATATTTCTGGGTCCATTTGCAGTCATAATCTTGTGCAGGGGTCAAGTTGCTACGCACTTTCGACGTCATCGCGCTGATCGGGATGTTCCTGATCCAGGTTCTCAAAAAAAGCGATAAACTCCTCCGGCGGTTTCGCATACACAAACTGAGCCAGGTTGAGGGCACTGCGCTGCAGGTGCGCCCGTTTTTGGGTGGTGAATGAGGACAGGGCATTACCGCGCTGAATCCTCGAGCCAAACGCATCGTCATGCAGAAGCTGGTCAAACAGGGCCAGGTCGTGCTCCTCTCCCAGGTAGTCGGAAAGCTGCTGGAGCGAGGTCCCGGTAATATCGAGATTTTGAGGCCAGTAGTTGGAGAGTACCTGGAAGCAGTGCAGCAGGTATTTTGCCTGCTTACGCAGTTCATGAAACTGTCCGCCGGAGTCTTCCACGGCAGCCAGCTCATACTTCTTACGACCCTGCACGTAAACCGACTTCAATCCCGGCAACAGCTGTGGGAATGCGATCTCCGCCTCAATATCACTGGCAAATCTGTCACGGAATAACTCCAGTTTGGTCACGATTTGCTCAAACCGATTCTCCCGCCGTGCCTGATCCAGAAGTGCACGTTCCCGTTTTTCAAGGTAGGTTATCCCCTCTTCAACATCCTGCCTGCGAACGGAATGGGCTTCCCGGGATACATACCGGGTGATGATAATCATGACGTGTAAATCTCGAAGCTCCGATATCATGCGACCGCTGTCCCGGTATCCCAGGTTATAGTCGGAATAGCGGTCAGGACCCAGTGGATTCTGCAACAGGCGAACCAGGGCCCGGAGAAATTTAACGCTTTTACGGGCGTTGTGGATCGATTCATGAACTTCATCGAGGGGGGGACGTATGAGTGCGACAGTTTCGGTAATCAGCTCGTAGTGAATCCGATTCAGCTCATCCCCGAGTGGGGCCTCTGTTTGTATTGCAAAATTCATAGGTCCAAAAATAGGGAACCAATCGAAGGAAGCAACCGCTTATTTTGGGCTCCCCGTAGCGCTGTTTACCGACGGAACCTGGCCGCATCCAGTATCGACCAAAGATGTATGATCCAGCCCATCCAGATGAGCCACAGTACACCCGCCAGCACAAAATGGGTCACCGCCATAAGAAGCCGCCCCTGCAGCAATTGCCCCAGTCCGGGAATGAAAAAACTTGCCAGGGCCGCGATTACGTTACCCGCCGATCCTTGTCCGCTCATAGTGATATTGATTTCTTAACGGTTACCAGGGACTACGTAATACGAGTGGAAAAGTTGTGGAATAGTTGCCGGAAAGAGGTGGAAAATTCATCCGGAATTACCTGAACCGGCCATATGCCCGCCGGCCGGCATGCTCTGCCGAACGGCGGGACGGGCAATCACATTAATCATCAGGTTTGACGATACTGCCGTCAACGATTACCGAGGTAATGTGGGTGGTATACTCGAAGGGGTCCCCGTCGTATAGCACGATATCGGCATCCTTGCCTTCCTCGAGCGATCCCACACGGTCATCGATGCCCAAAAGTCGGGCCGGCTCAATAGTGAGAGCCCGGAGTCCCTGCTGTTTCGGCAGTCCGTTGGCCACGGCGATGGCGGCTTCAAACAGGATGATACGCGTTTTTGGCACATATCCTTCGTACCCGCTCTGGAATGCGAAGGGAATTCCCGCTTCAGCAAGTTTGGCAGCCGTGGTAAAGCTGGCGTTCCTGGTATCTCCGTAGGTGCGGGTCATTGTGGGATGAATAAATACCGGGACACCGGCTTCCCTGATTTCGTCAATCAGCAGATAGGCTTCGGCGGCCCCGTCCAGGATCATCTCAAATCCGAACTCCTCCTGCAGCCGGAGGGCGGTCATGATGTCCCGGGCCTTGTGTGCCGTAATCATCGCTTTCAGTTTGCCGTCGAGCACGTCGGCCAGGGCCTCCATCTTGAGGTTGCGCGAGGGTCGTTTGGCGGGATCATCGGCACTCCGCTTGTCGGCATACTCCCGAGCCTCAATAAACGCCTGCCGAAGCATCGCCACGCCCTTCGAGCGGGTACCGGGCGAATCAAAAAATCGCTCGACCATGGATCCCAGGGTAAATGCTACTGCAGATGCAGAATCGATTACCGCCTCTTCTACGGTGTTATAGGCGGTTTTTGCGATCATGGTCTGTCCGCTGGCAATGGCACCCGGTCCGTGGCCGGTGTGAACCGTGGTAATCCCCTTCTCAAGCACAAGTTTTACCAGATCTTCGCGGGCATTGTACGCATCGATCGCCCTGAGTTGTGGCTGAATGGGATCGGAATCATCCAGTTGATCCTGGTCGGATTCCTGGTTGAAGATACCGGCCAGTCCCACCACGGTGTGGGCATCGACAAGCCCCGGGGTCACCACGGTTGCTTCGTGAACCTCATAATTATCCGGAATTTGCACCCTGTCCGCGGGGCCAACGGCTTCGATTTTCCCGTTATTTACCAGTACGACGCCATCCCGGATCGGTTCTCCGTTCATCGTGTATACCGTGCCCGCCTTCACGGCAAGCTGTGCCTGCACCTCGGCATGTATAAAACAGAATAGAAACAGAACCAATACCACTCGTTTTGACATAGTGAGAAGTCCTTTCATTGCTTAGTCTCTTGAAAATTTGTGATGATCGTGAAATTCGCCGCGGAACACTTCGTAGCCTCCGGTCGAGTATTTGCGATCCTCCGGATCGTCACGATCGTACCGTTTGACCCCCTCGACCCAGGTCTCCTCCACCTTTGTGTATACACTCAGCGGATCGCCGGAAAGAATAATGAAATCGGCATCCTTGCCCGCTTCGAGGGTTCCGGTGCGATCGGAGATATCCATCATTCGGGCATTTTCGATAGTGACGGCGCGTAATGCGGCCTCTCGGCTCATGCCGGCACGCACCCCGAAGGCGGCCGAGCGCAGGAACAGTCTTGTGTCGGTAATCGAGGCATCGGTGTGGTACCCGACGGTGGCCCCGGCTTCCTCCAGTTTTGCCCCGTTGTCATACCGGATGTCGACCGCCTCCAGTTTTCCACCCGGGGCATCCAGCACAATAATGGAGGAGGGGACGTCGGCTTCGGCAATCTCGTCGGCCACCTTCCATGCCTCGCTGACATGGTGCAGCACAAGCCGGTAGCCGAACTCCTTCGAAAGACGTATGGCGGTCAGAATATCGTCGTGCCGGTGGGTGTGGTTATGAACGATTCGCTTTCCTTCCAGCACTTCTACCAGGGTTTCCATGCCGAGGTCGCGAGCCGGCATTTTTTCGGGATCGCCGTCGGCCTGCTCTATCTTTCTCTTGTATTCCTGTGCCTTGACGAAAAGATCGCGAACCATGGCGGCCGACTTGGCACGGGTACCCGGGAACGGACCTTCTCCCAGCGGATTGGTGCCGTTGGCCATTTTGAGTCCGCCGGCTACTTCTTCAGAGGTATCATCTACAAACAGCATGCCCTCGATGGTGTCCGATTCACGAAGCTTCAGGTAAGCGGTACGCCCGCTCATCAGGTGACCGGAACCGGGCAGGACATTGACGGAAGTTATTCCCCCCGCCAGTGCTTTCCTGAAGGTGTCGCTGTTCGGGTCAATCGCATCCAATATGCGCACATCCGGGTGAAGGGCCGCAGAGCGGTCGCCGCCGTCGCCTTCACCGATATGGGAGTGAGAGTCGACCAGTCCCGGCATAATCACTTTGCCGGCAACATCGGTGACTGTGGCATTTGATGGAATATCGATTTCACCGGCCGGACCGACATCGGTGATTTTACCGTTTTGAACGATCAGGACACCATTTTCAATTTTATTGTCCGCTATGGGGATGATGGTGGCCCCCTCAAAAGCGAGCGGTTGCTCCTGGGCCGCAAGATAACCCGGTACAACCAGCAGGAATAACAGGAGGTAGCTGCAGATTCTCTTCATGTGAATGGGTGTTTATGTTGATGGATAATTTGCAACGGATTATGAAAATATGTTTACCCGAAGGCAAGTGAATTTCACTATTTTTACATTTTTGGATGACGGATGACAGATGACGTCGTTTAATGTGAAGAATACCGACTGAAACAAGTAATGGGCCTGAATCTACTTATAGCAGACAATGCAGAGGGGAATCCCCGAAGGATCGGGATTGAACTGGAGTTCGCCGGACTGGAGCTCCCTGAGGCTGCTGATATTATTCGTGAACTGTACGGCGGCCGGGTACACCGGATTAATCGGTATCAGTTCGAGATAACCGGCACGGAACTCGGTGACTTTGAAGTGGAGCTGGATGCCCGCCTTCTGAAAAAGATGGCCGGTTCCGAGTTCCTGGCGGTGTGGGACCTGGATGTCGACGAGGAAACTATCAGAGACTCAATAGGAGATATCCTGGACCGGCTGGCCAAGGCGGTAATTCCGCTCGAGATTGTGATGCCTCCGCTGCCTGCCGGAAATATCGAACGCCTGGAAGAGCTCCGGGAAAAGCTGCAGGAGTGGAAGGCGGAGGGTACCGAATCTTCCTGGATGCACGCTTTTGGAATGCATATCAACATAGAGGCACCCGATCTTGAACCCGGAACACTGCTGCGGTACCTGAGGGCTTTTTTTGTGCTATACCCCTGGCTGCTGGAGGTGCTCAACATCGATCTTTCGCGCCGTATATCTCCCTTTATCGACCACTTCCCGGACCGGTATGTAGAGTTGGTGCTGCAGGAGGAATACCGGCCCGATACCCGGAATATGATGGCCGATTACATCGCATACAACCCCACCCGCAACCGGCCGCTTGACCTGATGCCGATCTGGGCTCTGGTGGATGAAAAGCTGGTTTCCGAGGCCCTGGGTGACGAAAAAAACAAACCGCGTCCCACCTTTCACTACCGGCTGCCGAACAGCCGTATCGAGGATCCCGACTGGACGTTCCGGCAGGAGCTGGATCGATGGATGGAAATCGAAAAACTGGCCAACGATGCTGAGATGTTGAGAAAACTCTGCAAATTGTATCTTTTCAGGAGGGATGAAACCCTTGTTTCCTTCCGGAAAGAGTGGGCGCGAATCGCAGCAATATTACTCGATCTTGATCTCCATGCGTAGTGAAAGACCACTTATCGGCGTTACCGGTCCGGGTCGCGGTGGCACTGCATCCTGGTGGTTTACGCGGCTCGCCGTCTGGCTGCAGGGCGGCCGGGCCGTACGCATAACGCCCCATTCGGATCCCGGACTGGTGGACCAGCTTGATGGCCTGGTCCTGGGCGGCGGGGCCGATGTCAACCCGGAATACTACGGTCAGCAGCTGAACGAACAGTACGACCCGAAACCGGTAACAAAAAAGGGAATCTGGAACGCGGTTATCCGTTTGTTCTCCCTGGTGCTTTATCCCCTGATCTTTTTGTTGAGGAAATCGTTTGCCGCACAATCGCACACCGTGGACCACCAGCGCGATGAGCTGGAGCTCCACTACCTGACCCGCGCCCTCGATCGACGAATTCCGGTACTGGGGATCTGCCGGGGGGCCCAGCTCATCAACGTGAAGCTGGGGGGCACGCTCTACCAGGATATTACCGGGTTTTACGGGGAGGTCCCGCATGTCTATTCAATCTTCCCAAAGAAACGGGTTCAGGTTGACAGGGATAGTAAACTGGGAGCGCTTCTGGGAGAAACCGACATTACCGTAAATGCCCTGCATAATCAGGCGGTGCACGAGCTGGCCGAACCGCTTACCGTAGTAGCTCGCGAAGAGAGCGGTGTGATACAGGCGATCGAGTCAGGTGAGTACCCGTTCCTGGTCGGTGTTCAGTGGCACCCGGAATATATGCCTCACATTGAAGGGCAGCGCAGAATTTTCAGGGCATTGGTAGAGGAAGCAGTTAACTGAGTTTGAGCACTGTTATCCACTTTCATTAGGTATCAACCTTGTAATCAACAAACCGCCGGTCCTCAATTACCGATTCAATAAAATTTACCGCTTTTTTGTGGTGAGCGTTGCGGGTGTACATCGTAAAGTCCAGTTCGGTTTCGAAATCAGATATCAGTACCACGTCGTATGCCATGCCGGCCTCATCGTCTTCTTCGTTGATGTTAATGCCGACTTCAACATTTTTGATCTCATCGATGTTGGTCTTCAAACCCTCGAGAATGAGCTTCATTTTCTCGGCATTCTTCTCCTTGGTAGCGCCTTCGGCTTCATCTTTCAATTTCCACATAACGACATGACGAATCATACAGTTCTCCTGCTGGCTTAGTAAGTTGGTGCTTCGGTTATGCTGATGGATTATCTCTACAGAATCGAAAGTAATTAACGAACTCTATTTGCGAAAGCCAAATCCTGAATTCAGATAACTCCAGGCATCACGGGTCGCTTTCCTGTTACGTGGAATCGTTCAAAATTAGGCCTTTTTTTGCAAAACCGGATGAAATAACAGACTTTTTGAAACGATTTGGATTATATAACTTTTTAGTAGACAAGAACTTAAGCGACCTAAAAATCACAAAAATCACTAGAATATCACATGAGTAAACCACTTAACGTTACCCAGAAGCTAATTAAAAGTCATCTTGTTGATGGTGAGATGATTCCCGGCAAGGAGATCGGCCTAAAAATCGACCAAACGCTGACCCAGGATGCCACCGGTACCATGGTAATGCTTGAACTGGAAGCCATGGATCTTGATGAGGCCCAGACAGAGCTCTCCTGCCAGTATGTTGACCACAACCTGATCCAGACCGATTTCAAGAATCCCGATGATCACGTGTTTTTGAAATCGGCCGCCGAGCGGTTCGGCATGTGGTTTAGCCGCCCGGGTAACGGGGTGAGCCACCCGATTGAGACCGAACGCTTTGCCATTCCCGGCAAAACACTGGCGGGGTCCGACAGTCATACCCCGGCGTCCGGGTGCATGGGGATGCTGGCGATCGGTTCCGGCGGACTCGATGTCGCTTTTGCAATCGCCGGGGAACCGCTCTATATCAAGATGCCGAAGGTACTGGGAGTGGAGCTGAAGGGCAGCCTGCCAGACTGGGTCAGTGCCAAGGATGTGGTGCTTGAAATGCTGCGCCGTTACGACGTCGACGGCGCGACCGGGTACGTGATTGAATATTTCGGAGAGGGACTGAAGAACCTCAGTACGATGGACCGTCATGTAATTGCCAATATGGGAACCGAGATGGGGGCAACCAGCACGGTTTTCCCGGCCGACGGTGAAGTGCGCCGCTTTATGGAATCGCAGGAACGCGGCCACGATTTTGTGGAGCTGAAAGCGGATGAAGGCGCCGAGTACGACAAATACGAGGAGCTGGTCCTCGATGACGTGGAACCGTTGATCGCCCTGCCAAGCAGTCCGGGTAACGTCGTACCTGTACGTGAGGTGGAAGGTGAAGATATTTACCAGGCCTACGTGGGATCCTCGGCAAACCCGGGTTATCGGGATTTCTGGATCGCCTCGGAGATCGTCAAAGGGAAAACGGTTAACGATAATGTATCATGGGATATCAACCCGACTTCCCGGCAGATTATCGAGAATATGGTGAAAAACGACGTAATGTTTAACCTGGTTCAGTCGGGGGCACGCATTCACCAGGCCGGCTGTAACGGTTGTATCGGAATGGGACAGGCTCCGGCATCCGGCCAGAACAGCCTGCGTACGGTGCCGAGAAATTTCCCCGATCGCTCGGGAACCCCGGAGGACTCGGTTTTCCTGGTAAGTCCTGAAACGGCCGCCGCTTCCGCGCTGACCGGCAAGATCACCGACCCGAGGGATCTCGAGGATCTGTACAACATGAAATACCCCGAATTTGAGCATCCGCAGGAGATTCACATCAACACCGAGATGCTTACCCCGCCCAAGCCCAAAGAGGAGCGCGGCGAGATCAAGAAGGGGCCAAATATCTCTACCATGCCCGACTTTGATGAGCTGAATGATTTTGAAGTGCCGGTTCTGTTGAAAATGGGGGACGATATTTCCACGGATGAAATTCTTCGGGCGGGTGCCGAAGTGCTGCCGTATCGCAGCAATATCCCGGAGATCAGCAAGTTTACCCTCGACGTGGTGGACAAGAACTTTCACGACCGCGCCATCGAGGCGAAAGAGGAGCATGGCGGACACGTCGTTGTTGCCGGTGAAAACTATGCCCAGGGCTCGAGCCGTGAACACGCCGCCATCGCACCCCGCTACCTGGGAATGCGTGCCGTAATTGCGAAAAGCTATGCACGAATCGGCTGGCAAAACCTGATCAACTTTGGTATTCCGCCACTCGAGTTTGAGCATGAGCGGGATTACGACGACATCGACCAGGGCGATATCCTGGAGGTCAACGACATCCGGGATGCCATCAAAAACGGTAACGAAATCGTCATTCACAATAAAACGAAAGACAAGAAATACACGGTCAGGCACTCCTTCAGTGAGCGGCAAAAAGAGGCCGTACTCCATGGTGGGGTAATCAATCGCTTTAAAGCAAAGAAAAAAGCCGGCTAACTGGTTGCTTTATCAGGCCCATTCGGGTCGTCAATCAACATACGGGCGGTCCGGCAGCAAGCGACCTATAGCTGACTGTTTATTTCCCGGCGAGATGCCACTTCATACGGAGTGGCATCTTTTTTATCGGTGATAATTACAGCGGTCATATCGAGCCGGGATACCGCTGCTTTCGGGTTATCGTTTCGAAGTAAAATGGTGTTCAGATGAGGGAGAGCCAGGAAACGAGCAAATAACCCGATTTGAGTTATCCGGTTGGTTTGTATGGCTCATATAATATTTAACCTTATCACCTTCAGCACAACTACTGTCCCTTTACCTTCATCTCGATCGTATAAACCGCGGTACCGGCCGTGATAAACAGTGTTTCTCTGTTTGGTCCGCCAAAGGTGACGTTGGCCGTCCAGTCCCCGGGCACCTCGATATGTTCGATCTGCTGACCGCTTGCATTGAATACCGTAACCCCGTCGCCGGTAAGATAAAGATTACCGTTTTCATCGATAGTCATGCCATCCGAGCCCATATCGGCGAAGAGGCTTCGGTCTGTCAGGCTGCCGTCTTCAGCAATCCTGTAGGAATACGTTTTCTGGTCGCCGATATCGGCAATGTAAAGTTTGGTACCGTCCGGTGTGCCGATAATGCCGTTTGGCTTTACCAGACCATCGGCAGCGATACGGAGTTCACCGCGATCGGGCGGCAGGTAGTAGACGCGTTCCTCTTCGATCTCCTTTTCGGTCCGCTTCCAGTAATCGCGCTGGTAGTAGGGATCGGTGAGATAGATACCACCGTTCGGGGCGATCCAGAGGTCGTTGGGGCCGTTCAGTCGCTTCCCGCGGTAGTTATCGACCAGCACGTTCACGGTTTTATCCGGATTGATTTTCCAGAGTTCGCTGTTGACGTCCGCACAGGTTACCAGGTTGTTTTCATCGTCAAAATACATGCCGTTGGAGCGGCCGGATTCATCCATAAACAACGATAACTCCCCATCTATGCCATACTTCCAGATGTCGTTGTTGGGCTGGTCGGTGAAGTAGATATTTCCTTCCGCATCCGCAGCGGGTCCCTCTGTAAATGAGAACCGGTCGGAAATCTCTGTGAGGTGCGCTCCGTTTGCAACAACCGGGCTTTGCTGACCCTGCACCAGGTGAACAGGTAATAAAGCTGTGACAGCACAAAACATTAGCGAAAGAATATTCCGTCCAGTGATCATAAGCGACTCCATGTTAGCGATACAATATAATTGGGGTTATGCATTCTGCCGAAAGTAACCGTGTATGAGATATGAATCAATTATATTGCCGAATTGAGCGTAAAACCTGTAACCCCGCCTGTGGTTCCCAGCGGAACGTTTCCACTACGAAACCTGGCTAATTTCGAAGAGGTGTCCGTCCGGGTCGGTGAAGAAACAGCGAATTTCACCCCCGCGATCATAGGGAGGAGTGATAAAATTTGCGCCCCGGTATGTCAGGATCTCATACGCTTGTTGACAGTCCGGAACCCGTATGGTCATCGCGTGACTTACAGTGCGGCTGCCCTGCGGTGCCTCGAAACGGGTATCCGGCTTGTCCTCGGTAGGTCCGCTCCCGGTTACGATCAGCAGCCAGCTGCCGCAGAAGTTGAAGACTATCGAATCACCCCCGTATTCGCGGTACAGATCGGCGCCCAGTATTTCCGTGTAAAATCGTCTGGAGCGGGCTAGATCGCTTACTACCAGGATGTGCGTGAGTTCCATCTCTTCTGTTGGGAATTGATCGTTCATCTGGATACCATATTTAAATAACGTTGGAGATAATGAAATTTATAATAAGACCATGAATCAGGCCTCAACTGCCCTCCTGGACCAGTGCCATACCCCGCAGGTGATCTCATCAGGCAGGGGATTGCCATGATAACCTCTACGCGATGGCGGGATTTGTGGGCCACCGGGCAGCAGAGAAAAAGGACGACATCAAGGGAAATTCCAGGAATACCGCCGTTAAGGGGCACCGCTTCCTTCAGCAGGTTGTGAACGACCAGGAAACTGCTGCTGAGCGCCGTTTTCAATTTGACGGTGTACCTGTCTACCGGTTCCGGCGGCTCAATCGCAAACCGTGTAGCGACCGACTTTTCACATACTGCGCGTGTTGTGCAGGTGTCCTCCGATCATCCGTACTGTTTTTTGCTGGTACCCCGGCACTCTTCGTTTCCAAACCTCATCCGGCAGATGCACCAGCAGGTAGATGGTTACCCGTTTACCGGTTTTCCGGGTCTTCAGTATGGCCTCGGGGAGGTGCATGTAGTAACTTATTTCCGGTTTCGACAAGTAACTGTTATCCATGAATATACAAAATGCGGGTTTCAAACACGGCAGAAACACCAGGCCGCGTCGTTTGCAAACCCTGGAACCACTGAAAAGTTGAGCTCGATATAGGCTTTCGGGAAGGAAAGACATAAGCACATGCCAGGGAAAAGCAGCTGGTATCCCAGCATGTAGTCTGAAGTTCCGTTTTGACCTGTAAAAAACGGAATATTAACACTGTTTCAGTAATGAGTGTTTATCGTTTATTCATGGAAACCTGTGATAACTTGCCGTTTCCTTGCGTGGAATGTACTGAGCTTACCTGACATGAGGAATCTCGGCAAGATACTGCGTGTACAGCGAAGCGGCCTGCTTCAGCTCAATCTGGTTGAGTTCAAGCATAGTTTCCAGCCCCTCCAGCTTTGCATCGCACCCGCGGACCTGTGAAATTTTGGAGGTCAGATCCCGGGATTTCAGCATGCCGTTGGTGATTACGGCCGCCATTGAAAGGAGTGTTGCCAGCAGGCAGAGCACCTGCCATACGGGAAATCCCAGTGAAACGACTCCTTTTGCCGCCTCGATAAAGCCGCTGCCTCCGACACCCGGTCCGGCTGTTAATGCAGCGGCCAGTGCACCGGAAACGATGGAGGTTGTTATAAGACGTGATTGTTTCGGCTCGTTTTTCCTGAGATATTCAGCCACTTCTTTGCGTTTCGACCTGATTTTTTCCATCAGTGCTTCTGAATCGTTCATAAGTCTCCCCAATGTATTATAATTATGTACTAACGATCATCCCACCTGAACTCATACAATGAAAGGCATCTGTTTTAAAATCTTAACAATTAATCAGTACACGGGCAACAGGGGAGTAATCTGCGGCCA